>NZ_BAAHWU010000058.1:0-16483 GCF_054601275.1 Dysgonomonas reticulitermitis
ATTCTGCTAATCATCCTGCTCCTAATTTTATAGCAAAAACTTTGTCCTATTTGCATTGGGCTAAAGTTCTTGTTCCACAAAGCAGATGCGAAAAATGAGCGTTGCTTATACGGAACTCAGGTTATTAGAAATAGTAAGAGGTGCCTTGCCTATCGAAATCGCCAAATTTTGAAAATATATACAAGGTACGAATAGCTCTCCAATATAGGGTGGTTGTTTGTGCATGTATATATGGGTGTTTGGCGATACCCGATAGGCGTGGACGGCAGCCCACTTCTTCTTTTATATAAACCTCTTTGGCTGCGGAGATTATAAATTTATTTATGCAAACGGAATTTAATTCTATGGGGTTCTTTGCTATTGTTATCCTGATAGCAATAATTATTAATGCCATTATCCTTTTTTGGTATGTTTATGAAATGGCTTCCAAAAATGGGCGAAGTGTTTTTTATTGGGTAGTTTTCTCACTTTGTCTAACTCCAATAGTCAGTATTATAATGCTTTCTTGTATTGGAGAAACCGAAGAGAAAAGAAGAGAGCGGTTGCTGAAAGATGAGGAATATTTAAGAATAATGAGAGGATAAGCCATGAAAAAGAAAATAATATTGTCAATTCTACTATTGTTGTTTATTGGATATAATGCAAGTTCCCAAACTATTAAGCAAGAGGATGTAATGCATGAAATGGTTAGTGATGCTTGGAAATTCTATAAAGGAAATGTAAATGCAACTTCGTTTTTCAAAGCACCTACTTATACCAGGGATAAACGAGTTTATATAGAAAGGGATGAAAAGACTTGGAAAGAAGAAGTAAAAAGGGCAAACTATGATTTGAAAAATGGTGTTTTAGCTTATACCTACAATCCTTATCCATTTGTTAATATAATTATTTCCGATGATGGAGAGGTAAGGATTTGTTATTTGCCGATTCCTAATATAAATAGTTTTATCAAACTTGTTGAAAAAATAACGGGATTGGAATATGACCCCACCTCTCCCGATTCTTCTCCCGAAGAAGGATTATATAATTTGACTGGAGAAGTAAAGCTTAATAGTTCGGAAGGA
This sequence comes from Dysgonomonas reticulitermitis, assembly GCF_054601275.1. Taxonomy (NCBI): domain Bacteria; kingdom Pseudomonadati; phylum Bacteroidota; class Bacteroidia; order Bacteroidales; family Dysgonomonadaceae; genus Dysgonomonas; species Dysgonomonas reticulitermitis. The sequence goes on from NZ_BAAHWU010000058.1 coordinate 1,065, forward strand.
GATACTTATTATGATAATGATTCTTGTATTATTACTATCCATGAGTATTTTCCTAAAAAAGTAGGAGGTTGTGCAGTTGAAATTCGGTTCTCTGGAATAGTCTTGTAATATGCTATTCTTAAAAATCTCAAAAATGAAACATTTGAAAAGATTATTCATTACTCTATCGTCCATGCTTTGTATTAACATTCTTTCCTATTCGCAAACTCTACTTATAGAGCCTTCAATATCAATCAGCGAAGCAAAGAGGTATTTAGGAAACGGAAAATTATCTGATTCTATATCAATTTGTACAACGTATTTGTATGATACCAAAGTGGTCAAGAAATACAAGACTTATGTTACAGCCGATTTGAATGATTATTTACCTCCCGATGATAATGTAGCCGATTGGAATTGTACTGAGATTACCGAAGAGGAAGAGGCACTGCTAAATAAGCAAGGAGTAATGATATGTGATACAGTAATAGTTGATGCAAAAGTTGCAGGTTGGTATAAAGTTTCTCACCAAACGGTTGAAGAAAAACGAATGCAAGCAAAGCAAAATATAAATAGCGGTATTGAGAAAAATCAAAATAGAAATAAATATAAGCCTATTCGTACCAAAAAGGACTTACAAGAAGCATTAAAAGATTTGACAAAATCATCGAATTGAAATTCTGCTTATTAAATAGTAGTTGTTGGATTAATATATAGAAGTGGGGAATAACTTAACAGGTTGTTCCCTATTGTCTTTTCAAATAGTGTATTGGGTATAATATTTTTGTTTATATCTTAAAAAACGACTATATTTGACTGATAAATATTCGATTTATGAAGCAAATAAATGAGGTCAATAGTATTCAGAAACTTCTCCGAAGACAAAAGGCTTATATGAAAGGTATTCTTGTCATGCAAGAAAAGCTATTTGATATTCAGAACCAAATTTCGGAGGAATTATTCAAAGAATTAAAAAGAGAGAAGAAGAAAGAAAAAGTATCTTCCGATTTGCTATCGGCAAAAGATGTTTGTAGTATGCTCGAAATTTCTAATTCTACACTTTATCGCATGAGAATGTATGATAACTTTCCCTATGTGAAGATTGAGGGACGTAAAAGTTTGATGTTTAACAGAAAAGACATTGATGATTATATAGCTAATCAGAAAAAAGATAAACTATGATTGACAATATAAAAATTACGCTCCGAAAATTTAGGGGTGACTTATCAGAGAATCCCAAACTTGAATTAAGAGGCAAATCATATAAAAGTGAAGTTTATAGGCTGTATAATCATGAGGGGGAAGATAAAGACGTGTATCTTTTGATAAAGCATAATAGGAAAGATGGAGTGTTAAAAATTGAAAATAGTATTCGGAAGTGGTATCTTGGCGGATTCTCTCTTTTAGATTTAACTGAAAAAACGGCAAATAAAGCCTTCTCGAAAATAGCGAAGATTCTTGGTGTAGATATGGTGGACTTTCGCAAAGCCACTTTTACAAAATGCGAAATAGGTTTGATTTTAGACCTCGTATTCCTGTAGAACAACTTGTTCCCATGATTGTAAAATACTCTACTTTCAAAAGGTATAACTTTTCGTGTGAAACGGTTGGCTTCAATGGGGAAGATTTTGGTTTGAAAATGTATGATAAAACGCAAGAACTTTTGGATAAGAATAAGAAAAAAGGTAAATATGACCAAGAGGCAAAAAAGAAAGCGTTCAAAGCTCTATCCGATAGAAATTACAACTTTTTTAGGTTAGAATTTAATATGTTCGACAAGCAATCCTTCATCAATAGAGATATGGGGCATATAAAAACCATCGGGGATATTTTGGATAATTATCTTGAACTATACAGTTTTTGGGTAAAAGAAATAAGTCGGGTTGTTTTGCTAAATAGATTGGTAATGAGCAAGGATATGACCCCAAAGGAATATATGTTAGCAAGAGTATTGGAAATAGACGGCTTCGTGTCATTTGAAGCCAATTGCCTCAAAAGAGGGACAGGAAATGCAAGAAGTCGCTTACTTAATGAAGCATTGGTAGTCATAGCCAAGTTTAGCAACCTTCGGAAATATAATGCGAACAAATTCAAAGTTGATATCCTTAAAAATTTGAGAAGAATTGGGAAGAAAGAAGACAACTTGAATGTCGATGCTTTAGCAAAAATACTCTTCAAAGGAGAAGATGATATTAATAGAGAATAATTATACTATGTATGTAATACCAATACCCTATATATTGGGAGCTTGTAATAATAGCAAACCCTCTTTGCGTATATACAAAAGAAGCGTAAAAGAGAATATACAGAACAACCCTTATATAATTGGGTGCTATTGCGTATCACTGTTATTTACTACTAAGCGCAACGGAATAACTAAGAAACGCAAAGATGTACAAATATAAGTTTCTATAATCGGAGTTGAATAACAAAGCTCTACCCAGATAATATATAGATTCTGTGATAACCTAAACGCAAAGGCTTATAAAATGAAGGTACAGTATATTGTTTGCCCTTCGTTGAGCTTTTATCTCTGTAATCGAAAGTAGGAGTACCGAAATGTGAAGCTGGTTTTTTTTTATAGGGTATCTAATTTATTGGAGGTTGAGCGTATTTCTAAGGCTGAGTGAAACGAAGCCTTAGAAGAGAGGTTTACGGAGTATATTTTGACGCAAATTTTCGCCCGAATCGTTTCCGTGCCGAAATTTCGCTTTTTCTCTTCGTGGGCTTGTTCGGCTTCGCTTTTGATATAAAAATGCTGTAAATCGAAAATAAGAGTGGAATACAAAGCAGTAGATAAATAAAATAGAATACCCGAGAAAGACTAACTTTCTAATTCATTATAAATTTGTTGCGAACGAGATAAATGTGCTATATTTGACGAAATAATTATGCTATGGGAGCTAATATAAATACAGATATTGAAGGGATTATCAGGGAACTCAATCTGTCTGAGGCAGATGTGTTATTCCCTTTTTTTGAAGCTGTTGTAAACTCAATACAATCTATTCATGAAATACAAAAATCGGATAATTCTGTACAGGGGGAAGTTTCGATTTTCATAGAAAGAGATAGACAAGAATTAAATCTTTTCGAGAAAGAAGGAAATTATCCCATTAAGAGCATTAAAATTGCAGATAATGGAATCGGCTTTAATAATTCCAATTATTATGACGGCTTTTTAAAGTCTCATTCTACCAAAAAGCAAAATCTTGGAGGGAAAGGATTGGGACGTTTTACAATGCTCTCAGTCTTTAATTCTATCAAGATTAAGAGCATTTATAAAGAATTGTCAAGCGATGAAGGCTTATGGCTTAGATCATTTGAATTATCTCGTAAAGACGGATTGATTCCTAACGACCCAGTTTTAGCAAAAGCTCAAAAGAATACGACTGAAATAACCCTTTCTGATATAAATGATAAGTTTAAGCAAGCTACTGCAAAATATTCTCAAGAAAATATTGCAGATAGCATTTTAGAGCATTGTTTATTGTACTACTTAGGTGATAAAGCTCCTTTAATAAGAGTTGTTGAAGATGATGAGGCTATCAATCTGACTAAGCAATTCAGTCCCACTGATTTTGTAAAGCATAAAATTGAAGATAAGATACTGAAATATGATTTTATTTGTTATTTTGTTAAAAATGACAAGCTAAAAGCTCATGAATACCTGTTATGTGCTCATAATAGGAAAGTAAGAGGTAAACGTATAGATAAAATATTCCCAATTTTCACCTCTAAAATTGTTAATGAGGGAGAAGATTGTTGGTTGCAGATATATGTTGTCTCGGATTATTTAGATGGAAAAGTTAATATGTCAAGAAATGAAATTATTTTTCCTAAAATACAAGATGATTTTGAGAATGAAGACGGCTCGTTGAAATTTGATGATGAGCATCGGACGGTAGTTGTCGAAAAAGATATTGATTCTTTTGTGATTAAAGGATTGGAGGAAAAGTATCAAGAAATCATAGAGAAAAGAAGGAATTACTTGCGCTGTATGGTAAATAACTATATGAATAGCGATGACGGATTGGAATACAGGACTTTGGATATTGACAATGACTTTCTTGCTACTATTCCAGATACAGCTGATGATAAAAAACTGGATGATGTTTTGCATGAACACCAATATAGAAAAAGGAAAGAAATACGAAAGAAAAGAGAGCGTTTGCTGAAAAAAGACTTTAGTCGGAGGAAGGATTATCAGTCATTATTAAGTGATGTTGTTTCTTTGATTACGAAAGAAGGTAATCTTAAATTAGGACAATATGTTGCCCATCGGAAAACTATTATAGACTTACTGGATAAATATTTAGATTGGTGTGAAGAAAATAATAATTATGCAGAAGAAGCTACGTTGCATAATTTGATTTTTGCTATGGGTGGCTCCCATGAGAATACTCCTTATGATTCGCATAATTTATGGTTGCTTGATGATAGGTTAGCTTTTCATAGGTATATTTATTCTGATAAAGCTGTAAGTAAGCATAAGCCAAAGAAAGGGAAAACTAAAAGCCGATTAGAAACCGACTTAGCTATATATGATGTTCCTTATACCTATGGTGAAAAAACGGATTATGACGAAGTCGCATCTGCTGTTATTTTTGAATTTAAACGCCCTGACAGACCATTGACTTATGACGAATTTAGTAAGCAAATGGGTACTCAGATAGAAGCTGTTAATGCAGGAAAAGTTATTGATAAAAATGGCAAGCATGTAGCGACTTCCGAATCTACTCCTGTGTTCTTTTACTATGTTTGTGATATAAACGCGTATAACTCGCTGAAATCAAGGGCTAAAATAGAAGGCTTTAGAGAAACTCCGTATAAAAGCCTAATGAGACTTGTCGAAAATATATATGTTGAGATAATGACATACCAAACTTTATTGGTAAACTCTCGGAGAAGAAATAAAGCATTCTTTAAAAAACTGGGGATAGAATAATTTCCTTTGATATATTTTTGAAGAAAATGTATAATACATTAGTAATCTGAATATTGGATTAGGAAGACTTCCGTACCTCTCGCCGTACCTCCAAAAAATAAAAAACTCCGAAAGTGTTATAAATAAACGACTTCGGAGCTTTTCTTGAGGTTCCTGGCGGATTCGAACCGCCGTAAACGGTTTTGCAGACCGGCGCCTAGCCACTCGGCCAAGGAACCATTTTGTGATTAGCGACTGCAAAGATATAACATTTTATTAAAGGCACAAGCGTTTAAACATGTTTTTCCCTACGATAATATCCTATTTCACTTAAGTTGATTTTCTATTACCAAGCTGTCACGCCGATTTATGATAAGTTAACTATCTCTATACTCATAAATTTCAACTTGTATAACACCATGTTTTACTATATCCAGCTCTTTGGCTGCAGCGTAAGATAGATCTATAATTCGTTTCTTTCCGAAAGGGTAAGTACGATGAGCACAGACCATACTATCCTTTTTATATATTTCACCACTGGCTGTTTTGCGGTTATTAAACTTTTTCCCATAGAAAGTAGCCAATCCGATTTGTTGGGCTTTAATCGTAAATGTTATTCTTTGAGATTTATTGATCCTACGGGAATGGATTGGGAAGATGAAAAGAGTAGAAAATACGCTGAAAAATTATCTACAAATATGAGAGATCGTATACCCTCTTTAGATAAAGAGAGACAAACTGTTGCGAACTATTATGTAAAAGCTCTTAAAAGTGGAGATTCAGAAAAGGCTGGTCAATTACTTGCTGAAGGTTTATGGCTTCGCGCTAGTATAGAAGATTTAGAAAGTGGTATTACCGAATTAACTGCAATGGGCGATACTAAAGATCAGACATTTGCTTATAAAGAGATTTCAGGTAATGTTGGAGGAGCAATAAAAAGATCTGATAGAGTCATTGAAATGCAAATTTCTGGATGTGGAAGTACTGAAAACGGGGTTCATGAATCTGCTCATGGTTATGACCTTTGGAAAGGAGGAGTAAGTACTGGAGATAACTGGGATACTAGAGAAATAAAAGCTTATGGCAGACAATATTCTTATAACTTAAGCTCTATGCCTAGTTCGTACTGGGGAGGAATCAAGAGTCGAAGCGATATAACACCAGGTTGGGTTAGAGGAGTTTATAACATGGATGGTACAACAAGAAATTATCTTTATGCAAAATATATATTACAAGGCATTCAAGCATCACCTGCTCAAATAGAAAAGATGTTGGATCAGAGACGTAAAAATGGATTGCCATGAAAAAGTATTTTATTTACTTCTTTATAGTTCTTTGTGTATACTATTCTTGTACGTCTTCTTTCAAGATGGGGTTATACAATGGAAAGAACAATAGTGGAAACGCAAATGAATTTACTTTCTCCGAGGATTCCACATTTACTTATGATTATTATGGCCTGATACGTAAACATTCTTCAGGGAAATATAAGATAAAAGATGATGGTATAATCTTGAATAGTAGTGTTAAGGATATAACTGTACCTGTGAAAATCTCAGTTCTTTTATGTGATTCTTTAACAGGGAAAAACAAAATAACTGTCCTGTTTAATCTTCCGGAAGAAGAGCAAAAGAATTATAGATGCATTCTCATAATAAATAAAGACACTTTAAATAATAATGAGGATGCGCTAAAATTGTATATTACTCAAGACATATGGATGGATGATGAATGGGGAACTTACACCGGGTATTATTCGAAACCTATAGACAGTATAAGATTAACTGTAATGAGAATTCCATTTCTCAGCCCTCCGGGAATACTTATAGAACCTATGGAGACTAAAACTATGTATTTTGATAAAGTAATAGGGAAAGACATCACTATCAATCTAACGATTAATGATTCCTTATTCGGTTATAAAGTTTTTGATAATATCGTGTTAGACATTAAAAGAAAGAAAATCATATTTATAGATGTGGAAGAAATAAAGTCGTTGGAGAGCTCACGGGCAATGTCACAGAAATGGACACGGATGATTCGACCTCTTATGTCGACTTAAAGCATTTTGTCCCCAAGCACAACGCTCAGGTTATTCCCAAGGAGAAAGTGGGCGAGGTATTGCCCTGGGTACACTTCGCTATCAGTAACGCTAAAAGGCAACTGATAAACACCTTTCATGACATCAAGCCGGAGTTCCGGCAAAACTACTTGGACGAATTTTGCTACAAATTCAACCGGAGATATTTTGGAGAGGCACTCTTTGGCAGATTGCTCATAGCTTGCGTGAGCTATAAAAATGAGTTTAGGTATAAATACGGATAATCATTTAATTTTTTCATATCTGCCTGTATTGTATTTCAATAGGTTTTGTTTACAATTTATCAACAACTCGCGGAACAGGACACGTATCAACCGGTAAACGAGGCTCTCCTTGTAAGTATTAATATTTATTAGAGTTTAAGACAGGTTTAATTATTTAAGCGTCAAAGGCCTGAATGCCGGTAATTATAAGCGGGATGTTACTTTCGAGTAGTCAAAGTTAGGCCATATTCCCTTTATTCATGAAACAAATAATTCCCGAAGATTAGTCTGTTTCGGACTTATACTATAAAAACGGGCAAAAAAAACAGTCTGTTTTTACAATAATTTTTTGAGTATCAGCATAGAACGCACGCTCACGAGCATCTCCGGCATACGCCATTTGAAATTTGAGAATTCGATATTTGACAGAAACTCCATAGCTTGATTGTATCGTCCTATAAAAGGAGGACAAAAAGGACTGTTTTTCGGCAGTTTTTGGTTGCATAGGAATGGTTTATCCGCCTTATTTTTGTATCGCGAATTTATTATGGATTTTTATTATAAATATAAACGGTATTGTATTTAATTTATGAAGCATTCTTTATTTCCGGCAGCAGTTGTTTTATGTTTTGCTGTCTTGTTTTCCGGCTGTAATAGAGGGTATACGAAAAACGAACGGACAGATTCCGTTCCGTTAGCGGATAACTCCCGAACTTGTATTAATTATGAAGGCACATATAAAGGAGTCTTACCTTGTGCTGATTGCGAAGGTATAGAAACTGTACTTATTCTGGGGAAATATACCTATACGTTGAAAACCTCTTATAAAGGCAAGGGGACAAGAGTAAACGAAGAAAAGGGATCATACTCATGGAATGAAGATGGACAGATTATAACTTTGGAAGGTGTCAAAAATGCCCCTGACAAATACTTTGTAGGCGAAAATCGTATCTGGCAGCTGGATATGGATGGCAAGTGGATAACCGATAAATTTGCAGACATATATGTATTGACAAAAGAATGATCACCACTAGAAGGATTGCCCATCGCCAGTGATAGGTGGGTAATCCTTGTACATCCGCCTGAGTCCGGTACAAATTGCGCTTGCTACCTGTTGTTAATGTATATTCCGCAGGAATACCATTGGAAATAGCTATCTATGCCACATATACGATTTTCCCGCTCTTTAGAATCCATAGATTTGAGAATATCATCAAATATATATATATTGCTGTAGTTTTTGTAATTATGGCCAATCTCTTTTTTATCAAAGTTAGCAACACAAAATCAAAAGCTTGTCTTTTTTATTTTGGTATATTGCAAATAGCAAACTGAATCAAGTATAGTGATGGATAAGAACAATATAGAGCTATGGATTTTTTCACTAGATGATCCACAAATTTATAAGTTTTATACGCAACATGCGAACAATACTCCTCTTTATTATATTTTATATATAAAGGATTGCAGGAAAGACTATTCTATGGAAACCAAAAATATACTTCACCTCAAGGATAATTCAATATTACTGCTGGATACTTATCTGGTTCCCCTTTTTTGTCACTTACAACTGAACGGTTACCTAATTGTACTATCGGAAGCGTTCTGCGAGTACGACAAGAACAAGGCCTTGCTGAAATTATGTTTTTTCCATGACAAGCCTGAAGGAATTATTGATATGGGCTGTGTCAATGAATCACAGAAAATATGCATGGAACTACTATATACAGAATATTGTTCCCCATACGACGATGGGTTACAGTCACAGGTATTGCAAAACCTGATGGTTAATATCGCCCTGCTTTCTCCTGTAGTGAGCTATAAGGGGCAATTCAAATCCGGACACTATTTAAACTATGCCTTGCAGTTTACGGACCTAGCCGAAACACATGCATTCAGTGAGAAAAAAAGGGCTTTTTATGCAGGAAAGATCGGTATTACCGAAAAAGAATTGTCTAAATCTTTGCAGCTTATTTTCCATAAATCGTTCAAAGAGATACTTTCCGACCGAGTGCAAATCAAAGCCATGAATCTCTTGGTATTCAGCGATAAAACCATCACACAGATAGCCCGGGAATTGGGATTCGAACTGTCACATTTCCTCGATTATTTCTACAGGAAAAAGGGAATGTATCCAAAGGACTTTAGACAAAACATTCGCAAAATCATAAATGAGATCGAAAATGGTTACGAAGATTCCACGTTACAGACCGGATAAAGTACTGACCCCAACGGGCATTGAAATCTATTCGTTCGAAACACTATATAATAAGAAAATAGCCAAGGAAGCTATTTATGACTACCATAGGGCTTCATTCTTTCATATTATCAGATACAGGGGAGCTGATAATTTTCATTATATAGACAGTAAAAAAATCAAGTTGGAGAAAAACTGTCTGTTAATCGTCAACCGTGATATTGCGCAGCGATTCCCACCTGACAGATGGGAAGGGGAGCTTATTGTGTTCAGCGCATCATTTTTCGGCAGCACACAGCAAAAAGCGGATTATCTGAATCAAAGTTTATTATTCCAAAACGATTTTACGGTTGTAAAACTGCAATCCGCAAGTTTCGAACACATTATAGACATGTATTTTTCCCTGATGATGACACAGTTCGACCAAGAACCGGAAATCCGGATATCATTATTACGCAACTGGCTACATAATCTTCTGATCGTAATCGAAAGAGAATTCTGTCAGCAAAGAAGTCTAATCGCCTTCGCCGGCAATATGCACTATATACAACAGTTCAAAAGCCTGCTGGATGCATCGTATGCTGCACAAAAGCAGGTTTCTTTTTATGCAAAAGAATTAAACATATCCGAAAGGAAATTGTCTCGGATTGTTCTAACTACTTATGGTGTTACAGCTAAGGGATATATCGCTGAAAGGTTAATGTCTGAAGCCGTTCGGTTACTGAAAAATACAACGCTCAATCAGGGAGAAATAGCGCTCCGGTTAGGGTTTGACCTGACTTACTTTATAAAATTTTTCCGCAGACGCACCGGATTTACCCCGGCAAGGTATCGTCAACAACAAGAAAATTTAGTATCATTCGTTCATAAAAGACGGGGGCTTTCCACCGGTAAATAAAAGGGACTTGATTATATCGCAGACGGGGTATTAAACCCTTATAAACAAAGATATAAATCCTAATATTTTTTAATTTCAATATATCCTGCCATAAAATTTCGAATTTTTGATTTATCTTTGTTTTTAAATAAGGACATAAACTATATTAGCAATTTCTCCGTATACCTATTTATTACATTGGGTAATAACATAAACCCGTTTGTAAAAACATCATAATGGATAAAAAAGATATTGAATTCTGGGTTTTTTTACCGGATAGCCCGGAGTTGTATCAGTTTTATTTAGATCATATAAGTGACAACTCCATTTATTATGCTGTTTATATTGAAAAATATACGCGGGAAGTTTCGCCCGAAACAAAAGAAGTGCTCTACCTGAGGAATAACTCTATCTTATTGGTCGATTCATATCTGATTCCTCTTTTTTGCCATTTACACATAAAAGGTTATGTAATTATAATTTCAATGGCATTTTTTGAGTCGAATGAATACCGGATATTGTTGAAATTGTTGTTTTTTCACAACCAGCCGACAGGGATCATTGATCTGGGCTATATTAATGAGTCCCAAAAGGAATGCATTGATATGTTATACAAGGAATATTGCTCTCCATATGATAAATTACAGGTTTCTATATTAAGAAATTTAGTAGTAAACCTGTTTCTGCTCTCCTCTACAGCAAATTATGAAGGACAATTAAAATCCGGACATTTATTAAATTATGCATTGCAGTTTTCGGAACTTGTAAATGATTATGCTTTCTTTGAAAAGGGAAAGCGCTTTTATGCGGATAAGATAGGGATTACCGAAAAAGCTTTGGACAAATCGTTGCAATTTATTTACCATAAGACATTTAAAGAAATATTGGCCAACAGGATTCTGATCGAAGCTATGAAATTGCTGGTATTCAGCGATAAGACTATTACCCAGATTGCTCATGAATTGGGTTATGACGCATCCAATTTTATTAAATTTTTTTCTCTTCGCAAAAGAATACATCCAAAGGATCTGAGGATAGATTACCGGAAAATATTAAACGAAATCGAAAATGGTTACCGATAGTCCCCGTTATCTGTCCGAAGAGGTATTATTATCTCCGGGTATCGAAGTCAATTCGTTCGAAGAATTGTATATGCAAAAAATCGCGCAGGAAACTATTTACGAGAATCACAGAGCCTCCTTTTTCCATATTTTCTGGTATAAAGGAGAAAAAAATACCCATTATATTAAAAATAAAAAAATAAATGTTCCCTGCAATTCTTTATTGATCGTTAACCATGATATTTTACAACGATATTCCAGGCATAAATGTAAGGGCGATATGGTGCTTTTCAATACCATTTTTTTTGCAAAAACGCAAGAAAAGACCAATTACCTGAACCAATGCGCATTATTCAAGAGAGATTATATCATCATTCCTTCAGTATCGGAAGATCTGATATCTTCTGTGGATTTATATATCTCATTGATGAGAAAACAAACCGGAAAGGAAATACGGGAAACTGAAATAATACTGTTACGTAACTGGCTGCATAATTTGTTGATAATTATTGAACGAAATATAAACCACAGAAACGGGTTTAATCCTGTTATTAATTCACAAAATTATTTGCCGCAATTCAAAGATTTACTTGATATACATTATCAAACAGAAAAGCAGGTTTCTTTTTACGCAAAAGAATTAAATATATCCGAAAGGAAACTATCCCAGATTGTGTATACTGTTCATGGTATTTCCGCCAAAGAGTATATTAATGAAAAAATATCGATAGAAGCGATACGGTTGATAGAAAATACTACTCTCAATCAAGGGGAAATAGCTGCTAAGCTAGGATTTGATTTTACCTATTTCGTTAAATTTTTCCGTAAACATTTTGGTATAACTCCCTCGAAATACAGGCAAGGTAAAAAAAATGTTGTTATCTGAACAAGTAGTTTACATATAGGGGTAAACGCACGAAAATTGACTGTTATAATTTTAACTATATAATGTTAAGACCCAAAATAGTTCCCACTGTTTTCACCTCCCAGGATGTGAAGAATGGCATTTTTTTACACCTTTTTTACATGGTATTCAGTTTTTATAATTACTAATGCGAATCAGTAGTCAAAGAAGTTATCACCCGTTTCACTCATTAGTAGTCAAGTAGTTATATAAACGAAGTCTGATTTTCTTTTTAACTTCCAAGTTGCTAAGCAACTGATAACTACTTGACTACTTTAACTACTGATTGACATTACTACTTATACTTTATATGCACCTCCTTTCCGTCTATTTCATATTCTATTGGTGTTATTTTATTTATGCGAATCAGTAGTAGTTCGATTTTTATTGACTACACTTCGTTTCATCAGAATCCTCAATATTCTTCTGAAACTCTTCTTTAGATTTGCGAAGCCGAATCTTGTAGCTTTCAATGGTTCCTAATGTGTACAGACTTAGACCTTTCTGTCTGATTATTTTCCATACTCTAAAGGTGTGGTGTCATGCTAATTTCATCAAGACATCATTGCGATTTACGACAAAAACAATCCCTATGGACATGGAAAAAGCTGATAAAGTTGCATGAAAACTATATTTTGTGCAAAATAGACTATTTTTTCGGTTTGTTTTACTATTGGAATGGTAAAACGAACTGTTTTTAGTCAAAATAAACTATGTTTACCGAGTCGGAACGAACTACTTTTGTATCGAAGAATTAAACATAAATAAGTAATTTGATGAAAATGAAAATGAAAATGAAAAGGATACTTTTAGTGTATTCATTAATTGTATGGATTATTCCGTCGGGAATGCAAGCCCAAGTCACCGTCGGTTCAGGTATCGCGCCTAATTCGGCCTGCCTGCTCGAACTTAAAACAAATGAAATCAAAGATCCGGTATCGGTAACAGACGCTACCAATATAACATCGACTGCCGGAGGTCTGGGGCTATCCCGGGTACAACTGGTAAATTTAACCACCCTGGAGCCTTTTATTCCTAACGATACGGACTGGAACAGCAACAAGGATAAAATCAAAGAACGCCATGCCGGCCTTACCGTGTATAATATTAAAGTATCGGATGCGGCGGAAACCGATCCCAACAAGGTTTTTCAACAGGGCATATATATTTGGAATGGTTCCAGTTGGAAAAAGGAAGGGGCTGATGTATGGGGGAACTCGATTGTACATCATCTGGCTAAAACAAATGTATATGAAGAATTTTATTCAGCCCGGTTCGGTACGGCAGGCCGATGGATGATAACGAACCTGTCCGCTAAAGCTTATGCCGGAATTACGCATCCGTACCGGAATTTACAAGGCCCGGCAGCAAATTCCAGAGGAACGCTCAACACCGCTTATTGGTGTTATCCGAGCGGGATAAGCTCGACATCATCCGCCGAATATGACATCAATCCACATTAAGGTTACTTGTACACCTGGGACGCGGCGACAGCCGGCAAAGGAGGCCAGAATGGAGCCGGGAATGTGAATAACGCCGGAGGAACTGCTAATAACGAAAGCGGCTTTCCGCCCGGAACAGGAAGCAATCAACAGAAGCGAGTACAGGGCGCTTGCCCGAGCGGCTGGCATTTACCAAGCGACTACGAATGGTTTTTGCTGGAGAAAGAGATTATCCGGAATACTACTGCTTATGCCGGCTCAGGGTCGGCGATCAATGCCGCTGAAACGAATGGCGCCGCTCCCATCTGCCGGCTCTGATGGACAATCGGACAGGCCGGCGGTATCTGGGACGCGAATATATGTTTTCCGTACGTTGCAAGAAGGATTGAATACGAAAGGCGATCCTCTCATATGCGTTGAAAACTAAAATAATATTACTGGATTGATTTATCGGGAACAAATCAATATCTTTACAAATGATATTTTCGACAGTCTTAGTATGGAAGGAAAAAGTATTTTTCTTTGACAAATCACATGAGAAAATATTCAATTAAACTATAAAAAGAAGTAATATGGAATATGTTGTAAATGAAGTGCATGAAACGGAATTTCCCAGCCCGTTGCTGGTGAAGCGTAACGAAAAAGTAATCGTTAAAGGCGAATCGGAACATTGGCAAGGCTGGATTTACTGTATAAAGACGGACAGTTCTAACGAAGGATATGTCCCGGAACAAATAATAAGATACGAGGATAATTACGGAATCATAATAGAAGATTATTCTGCAAAGGAGTTGAATGTCAGTCAGGGAGGGAGATATTCTTGAAGGAATAGAAGAACTCAATGGATGGCTGTGGTCGGAAAATAAAAAGACCCATGAAATGGGCTGGATACCTGTAAAAAACATCAAATTATTGGAAAAATGAATGGCGAAATGAAAAAAGAGGTAACTACTATTGCTTACCGGTTCGGATATGTCACCAAATCGTTATAAAGCAGAAAAAAGATGATATTAGACAGCTGAAAACCAGGATATAACTAAAAAAGTTCAAAAATAAAGCTAAAAAGGTTTGGATGATAGTTATAAAAGTTCTAATTTTGCATCCGCGTTTGAGGGGAGCCTCGGACGGAGTACAGGGACAGGGCGTTTGTTACCGGCCTGTTACAGGAAGAAAAAGGGGAAGCTAAAGGATGAATAATCAGGTGCTTTACGGGACGGTTCGAATCCGTTATTCTCCACAAGGTTAATGAGGAATTAAGAATGAGGAATTAAGAATTAATTCATTATTATTAAATTTACATTAACGAAAAGATCTTTGACATGATGTATAAAAAAGAGCAAGTAAAGTTAGGTTAGCAATAATCTATCAAACCCGGGATTAGTTTTTAAGTTTAGGAGTATACTAGTTTACTAGTCATACCTAAACCAAAAACCGATCGAGTTTGGAGTAAAAAAAGTAACTAGTACACTAGTAACCTAAATTACTTTCAAACGAATAGAAAAAAAGAAAGTAAATAAGGGCACATGGGGGATGCCTAGGCTCTCAGAGGCGAAGAAGGACGTGATAAGCTGCGAAAAGCTACGGGGAGGTGCAAATAACCTTTGATCCGTGGATGTCCGAATGGGGCAACCCAACAGAGGAAGACTCTGTTACACTATTAAATAGTGAGCAAACGCGGGGAACTGAAACATCTAAGTACCCGCAGGAAAAGAAAACAAAAGTGATTCC
>NZ_BAAHWU010000059.1:0-16468 GCF_054601275.1 Dysgonomonas reticulitermitis
AGCGAGTTTTTTTGTTTAGCCTTTAAGTCCGTTATGGGTCGGACGTTGAAGTGGGGCGCAAAAGCGTTTTTGGTTCCTTTTGCGGCTTTGGGCAAAAGGGACGCAAGCAATCTGTGATTGCGCGCAGTAGAAAAGGATGAAAATAAAAGAACGTTTCAACTACTGATTCACATGAATAGCCATCTGGTCGGAAATAAGATCAGATGGTTATCTTTTTTCTGTAAGTTCACATAAAATTATAACATTCTTTAAATACTCTTTTTTGCACAATATTCTATTAATTGCTGAAATCACGTATCTTTGTATCTTTCAGAAATTTTAAGAAAGAGTAGAATGAAATCGATCATGTTTATAATCATATTTTTCCTCTATCTGTTAGTTAATTTTTATGTCTTCCAGCGCATTTGGACGGCTATGCCTCCTGGTGTCATAGGGCGTGTGGCACTGGTGTTGTTTGCCGTTGTAGCCATATCTTCTTTTTTTGTATCGTTCCTTATAGGAGACTCATTACCTGTGGGTCTGACATCATTATTATATAAGGTCGGCACAGCATGGTTTTTTATTCTGATCTACTTTTTTATGATAATGCTGGTCATAGATTTATTCGGATTAACGAATCGTTTATTTCATTTTATGCCGAGTGATGCCATAATCAGATATACGAAGGAAAACTGGATAGGTCTTGGCTTTATCGTAGGTTTTGTAACTTTACTCATGCTATGCGGTTATCTTAAATATCAATGGAAAGTCCGGGTCGATTTACCCGTGAATATTTACAAAACGGTAGGTGATTCAATTTCTTCTAAACCATTGCGTATAGTGGCCGTAAGTGATTTGCATTTGGGCTATGGTATCGGAAAAGGGGAACTCGAAAAATGGATCGACCTCATAAACTCGGAGAACCCCGATATTGTTCTTATAGCAGGAGACATTATAGATAATAGTGTTCGCCCATTGAATGAAGGCAATCTCGCGGAGAGCTTTCATAAAATAAAAGCCCCAATGGGTGTTTATGCATGCCCGGGAAATCATGAATATATCAGTGGGTTGACCGGAAGCCTCGATTTCATAGAAAAAGCGGGAATACATATGCTTCGTGATTCGGTTGCTTTGGTCGATAGCAGTTTTTATGTAATAGGCCGCGACGACAGGTCTAATAAAGGTAGAAGGCCGTTGAAAGATTTAGTTGCCGGTTTGGATAAATCGAAACCTATAATTATGCTCGATCATCAGCCTTATAATTTGGAAGAAACAGAAGCTAATGGTATCGATATCCAGCTTTCAGGGCATACACATCAAGGGCAAATATGGCCAATATCGCTGATTACAAAACAATTGTATGAAAAAGATCATGGCTATATAAAGAAAGGCAATGCCAACATATATGTGAGTTCAGGCATAGGTGTATGGGGTGGTAAATTCCGTATAGGTACACAGTCCGAATATGTTGTGATAGATGTAAATAAAGGGAAATGAGAGTCTTTTTCAATGCGATAATCGTACAGATATTCCTTAGCGCCTATATCTATTGGTTTGGTTGGCAAGGATTACCCGATAAGAGATATCTTAAGATTCTTTATGCGTCGGTTTATATTGCAGAACTCATTATTTATTTCATTGGTTTTTTTACCTCAAAGTATTTATCTTTCGACGCTTTACACGACTTGGCATGGGTCGGCACCACATGGATGCTGTTTACCATATACATGACAGGCATTTTGCTGATTTATGACCTCGTGAAATATTTGAACAAAAAGAAAAACCTGTTTCCCGGAGTTGATTTGAAAACGAAGAAAATTCGGTTAACCTATTTTCTCTTATCTTTGCTTCTTGTCAGCTCTGTAATGGCATACGGTAATTACCGGTTTTGGAATCCTGTCGTCACGGAGATGAATATATCTGTGAATAAAGAATCTCCGGTAAAGAATCTCCGGATAGTCGTGGCTACCGATATTCATGCCGGATATCTCATCGATAAAGATATTGTTTCGATGTATGTAGATAAGATTATGGAACAAAAGCCGGATCTTATATTGCTTGTTGGCGATATTGTCGATTATGATGTGAAATCGTTATACGAACAACGCATGGAAACGGAATTCCTGAGACTGAAAGCACCTTATGGAGTATATGCCTCTACAGGAAATCATGAATATATAGAATTAGGCGAGGCAAAAGATGAAAAAATATTATGGCTTAGCGAAAAAGCAGGACTGACAATGTTGCGTGATACAACTATACTGGTAGCCAATTCTTTTTATATAGCCGGACGTGAGGATGATATGTGTAAAACCAGAAAGAATCTTCCCGATATAATGCAGGGAGTGAACAAGAATCTTCCTGTTATCGTTATGAACCATGAACCTCATAAATTGCACGAAGAGGTAGAGGCCGGCGCTGATATTGCGTTGTACGGGCATACGCATAACGGACAGTTTTTTCCGAACAATGTTATTATGAAATTGTCTTCGATGCTTTATAATACGGGAATAATACCGGAGAATAACAAAGTGAGGTTTATGTACGAGTTGCCTTATGGATACAAAGAAAAAGGAAACACGCATATATATGTGTCTTCAGGTTTGGGACTTGCAGGGCCTCAATTCAGAATAGGAACAATATCGGAAATCGTCGTATTGAATGTAAAGTTTAATTGATTATCTTTAGCTATGCTAAAATCGCTATACATAAAAAATTATGCCCTGATAGACAGTCTCGAGATAGATTTCGGGCCCGGGTTCTCTGTGATTACAGGTGAAACAGGAGCCGGGAAATCTATTATTCTGGGCGCCTTGTCCCTCATTTTAGGTCAAAGGGCAGATATAAAAGCGATAAAACAAGGCGAAAGCAAGTGCGTTATCGAAGGTGCATTTAATGTTTCGGCATATGATCTGAAAGAATTTTGTGAAGAGAAAGGTATAGAATACGATCCGGATAGCTACATTCTCCGGCGCGAGGTTCTATCTACGGGAAAATCACGCGCTTTTATAAACGACTCGCCTGTAGGTCTTAATGATTTGAAAGAATTAGGTGGCCAGTTGATCGATATACATTCACAGCATCAAAATCTATTATTGGCGGATAGCCGTTTTCAGATGCAGGTAGTGGATGCTTTAGCCGGAAATAAGAACTTGTTAAAAGAATACCAACAAGCTTATCATCAGTACAGGTATGCAGAAAAGGCTCTCGAGGATTTGAAAGATCAGGTTCGTAAGAGTAAGGAGGAGGAAGACTACTTGCGTTTTCAACACGATTCTTTGCAGGAGGCCGCTTTACAGGAAGGGGAGCAGGAAGAACTGGAAAGGGAATTAGAAATACTGAATCATGCTGAAGACATAAAAAGCTCTTTGTACAGAGTGCATACCCTTTTGTCCGAAGACGAGAGGGGAATAGTTTCAGGACTGAAAGAAAGCCTGAGTACATCCAGGTCACTGGTCAAGGTATATCAGCGGGCGGAAGAAATATCTCAACGGCTGGAGACCGCATATATAGATATGAAAGATTTGGCTTCTGAAATGGGGCGGCTGGCCGAAGATGTTGAATTTAACCCCGAAAGATTAGCTTTTATTGAAACTCGCCTCGACCTGATTTATACATTGGAGAAGAAATACCATTTGTCGAGTGTTGGAGAATTGTTGAGCTTATATGGCGATCTGGCTCAGAAGTTAGCGAATATAGAATCCTCCGATCAGCAGGTAGAGATTTTAGAAAAAGAGGTTCAAACAAAATATGAGAAAATGATTGGCCTGGCTAAGATTCTGGCAGACAGGCGTATGTCTGTTTCCGGGAAAATGGAAACAGAACTGGAACAGAAAGCCTCTTATCTGGGTATGCCTAATATACGTTTTAAATGTGATGTTATTGCCGGAGATAGCCCCGATATATATGGCATGGACAGCATTCAGTTCCAATTTTCTGCGAATAAGAATGTCCCATTGCAACCTGTGGCGAATATTGCATCCGGAGGTGAAATATCGAGGATAATGCTCTGTCTTAAATCGATGATAGCAGGAGCAACGGCTCTGCCAACAATTATATTTGACGAGATCGATACGGGAGTTTCGGGAGAAATAGCAGATAAAATGGGGCAGGTGATGCTTGAGTTTGGTCAGAATATGCAAGTGATTGCTATAACCCATCTTCCACAAATCGCCGCGAAGGGTAAGGCACATTATAAAGTTTATAAGTCGGACGATAGTAATGATTCTACGACTACTAAATTGGCTATGCTGTCAGACAAAGACCGTCTGGATGAGATTGCCCGTATGCTTAGCGGATCTGTTGTTACAGAGGCTGCAATACAGAATGCTAAAGTAATGTTGGGAACGAAAATGTAAAATATGGAACCTATTCTTTTTCTTAATCTGCAACGAGAGAACGGACGATATGCTTCTGAGTTTAAAGGGGCAGTATCACGTGTTATCGATTCCGGATGGTATATATTGGGAGAAGAAAAGGAGAAGTTTGAAAAAGAGTTCGCTGCTTATTGTGGCACTACCCATTGTATAGGTGTTGGGAATGGACTTGATGCTATTCGTCTCATTTTGATGGGATATATGGTGCAGGGCGTTATGCAAGAGGGAGATGAAATAATTGTTCCTGCAAATTCTTTCATCGCGACAGCTTTGGCAGTTTCCCAATGCGGACTTAAACCGATATTTGTCGATTGTGACATACATACATACAACATAGATCCCACCTTGATTCTTAAAAAAGTAAGCTCCAAAACGAAAGCTATTATTGCTGTTCATTTATATGGACAAGTAGCGATAATGGATGAGTTGAGAGTAATAGCCAGGCAATATGATCTGAAATTAATAGAGGATGCAGCTCAGGCACATGGCGCTATCTATGAAGGGAAAAAAGCCGGTAGTCTGGCGGATGCCGCTGCTTTTAGTTTCTATCCTGTGAAAAACCTTGGGGCACTCGGTGACGCGGGAGCTATTACAACAAATGATGATAATTTGTCGGAAATAGTGAGAGCCCTTTCAAATTACGGATCGGATGATAAATATATTCATAAATATAAAGGGTTGAACTCTCGTCTCGATGAGATACAAGCAGCAATATTATCAGTCCGTTTGAGATACTTGGATCAAGATAACAGGAGAAGGATAGAAATAGCCCGTTACTACTCGGAAAATATAAAGAACCCACAGATTATCTTACCCGTAGTGGATAATGCGGAAAGCCATGTTTTCCATCAGTATGTTATACGTTCTTCGCGACGAGACAGACTTCGCCGATATTTGTTGGATAAGGGTATTCATACTCAGATTCATTATCCGCTGTCAATACATAAACAAGAGGCATATTCAAAATTGAAAAATATAGTTATACCGATTGCAGAATGCTTGCAGGAAGAAGTCTTAAGCTTGCCTTTGTATCCATCCTTAAAAAGCGAAGAGATACATCGGATCGTTGAGGCGCTCAATCAATTCTCATGATTCTTCATAAAAAAGATAAAAAAACACGGAATCTCAGTGTTAAAAAAACTAATTGAATAATATTTATTATATATTTGCAGTTCAAAGTAAGTAGTGATATTGAAAGGATCTCAAAGTATTAAAAACACAAAATTTTTTGTAGTAGAATGACACTAATCCCCTTAACTTCCATTTCGCCTATAGATGGACGTTATCGAAGTAAAACGGAGAAACTGGCTGATTATTTTTCGGAATATGCTCTTATCAAATATCGTGTATTAGTTGAAGTGGAGTATTTTATTTCATTGTGCGAATTGCCTCTCCCTCAATTGAAAAATATAGATCAGGCTGTATGTCGGAATCTGAAAAGAATTGTGAGCGATTTTTCAGTAGAAGATGCTTTGCGTATAAAGGAAACAGAGAAGGTGACAAACCATGACGTAAAAGCAGTTGAATATTTTTTGAAGGAAAAATTCGACGAGCTTGGTTTACACGAATATAAAGAGTTTATACACTTTGGGTTAACCTCTCAGGATATAAATAATACCTCGATACCTCTTTCGTTGAAAGATGCTTTGAACGAGGTATATTATCCTTTACTGGAAGAATTGACAGGTAAGCTGAAAGCACAGGCTAACTTGTGGGCGGATGTAGCTATGTTGGCGAAAACACATGGGCAACCTGCGTCGCCTACCCGTCTGGGAAAAGAAATAATGGTTTTTGCCAGCCGTTTGGAAGGACAATTGCAACTATTGAAATCAATACCTCTTTCCGCTAAGTTCGGGGGAGCAACAGGAAATTATAATGCGCATAATATCGCTTATCCTTCTTATGATTGGAAAGCTTTTGGTAATAAATTTGTATCAGAAAAGCTTGGCTTGGTAAGAGAAGAATGGACTACGCAAATATCAAACTATGATAATTTGGCGGCAATATTCGATGCATTGAAGCGGATAGATACTATAATGATCGACCTTAACAGGGACTTTTGGCAGTATATTTCAATGGAATATTTTAAACAGAGGATCAAAGAAGGTGAAATTGGATCTTCGGCTATGCCACATAAAGTAAACCCCATTGATTTCGAAAATGCAGAAGGAAATCTGGGTATGGCGAATGCTATTTTGGAACATCTTGCGGCGAAGCTGCCTATTTCCAGGTTGCAGCGCGATTTGACCGATTCTACTGTTTTGCGTAACATTGGCGTGCCTGTCGGACATATAGTAATAGCTATTCAAAGCACATTAAAAGGATTAGATAAATTGTTATTAAATAAAGAAGCCTTATTTAAGGATCTGGAAAACTGTTGGGCTGTAGTAGCCGAAGGTATTCAGACTGTTTTACGTCGCGAAGGGTATCCAAAACCTTACGAAGCCTTAAAGGCGCTTACGCGTACCAATAATGCTATTACAGCAGAATCCATTTCGGTTTTTATTGAAGGATTAGATGTGAGCGACACTGTGAAAAACGAGTTAAAGAAAATTACGCCTCATACTTATACAGGTGTGTAATCTGCAAGTAGCCGAGAGGTTATATTAAATTTTAAAAATGTATATTTTAAAAACAAGGGAAAACAATGGTGACAGACAAAGGTAATGATAGAGAAGGCCGGGATGGTTACTCTTCATCAGAAGACAATTCGAACGAGCCTGTAAAAAAGAAACGTACCCGTGTAGGGGATTTGCGTAAACAGACTTATGATGTAGACCAAGGGGCGAGAGAGCGTAATCCGTACAAAGCGGATGGCGACAGACAAGGTGGTTCTTATGGTTCCGAACGTACCCCAAGATCGTACGACAGAAACGATAATAGTGAACGCCGCTCTTACAATAACAATCAGAGTAGACCTTCAGGTAATCGAGGTGGTTATTCCGACAACAGAAGCGGTGGCTACAACTCTGATAACAGAAGCGGTGGTTATTCTGATAATAGAGGTGGAGGATATTCCGATAACAGAGGCGGAGGTTACTCCGACAACAGAGGCGGCGGATATTCAAATAACCGTGGCGGAAACAGCCCTCGTGGAAACTCCTATGGAAATAGAGGGAACGATAATTGGCGACCATCAAATAATAATAATAGAGGCGGCGGAGTCTATAGTAAGCCAAGCGGAATAAAGAGATTGGTAAAACCGGTAAAATATAAAGAAAATATTGATCCGAATACACCTTTGCGATTGAACAAATATTTGGCAAACGCAGGTGTTTGCTCGCGTCGTGAGGCCGATGCATACATTACATCGGGTGTTGTAAAGGTTAATGGAGAAGTTGTTGATCAACTGGGTGCTAAAGTAACTCGTGGAGATTTGGTTACTTTTCAAGATCAACCGGTTCGTCTTGAGAGCAAAGTATATGTACTGCTGAACAAACCGAAGAACTGTGTAACAACTTCGGACGATCCGCAGAATCGTTTGACAGTGATGGATTTAGTGAAGAATGCCTGTCCGGAGCGCATCTATCCGGTAGGTCGCTTAGATAGAAATACAACAGGAGTTCTTCTTCTTACAAACGATGGAGACTTGGCTTCAAAACTGATGCATCCTAAATTTAAGAAGAAAAAAATATATCAGGTGACACTAGACCGCGACGTAACTATCGAAGATATGCAGGCTATTGCTGATGGTATTGATCTGGATGACGGAGAAATACATGCAGACTCTATTGCATACCAGTCCGAAGATACGCTGAATGTCGTAGGAATTGAAATACACTCGGGTCGTAACCGTATTGTTCGCCGCATATTTGAGAAACTAGGCTATCAGGTTATGAAACTAGACCGCGTTTATTTTGCCGGACTTACAAAGAAGAATGTCGTCAGAGGCAAATGGCGTTATCTATCAGAAAAAGAGGTAAATATGCTTCGTATGGGAGCGTTTGAATAAATAAGAAGATTAATAATTACTAATAGAAAATGGAGACTATTCGTAGAACGAAAATTGTAGATTTGTTTCAAAGGAAAGATTTTGGAACTACCGTTGATGTGAAAGGATGGGTACGTACTATCCGGGGTAATAAATATGTGAACTTTATTCACCTTAATGACGGGTCTACAATTCATAATCTTCAGATCGTTGCTGATGTCGAAAAATTCGGTGATGATCTTTTTAAACCTATAACTACAGGAGCTTGTATCCATGTGACAGGGAAATTAGTGGAGTCACAAGGAAAAGGACAAAGTGTGGAGATTCAGGCTGATAGTATAGAAGTATATGGAACAGCCGATCCGGAGACTTATCCTTTACAGAAGAAAGGCCATTCGCTTGAGTTTCTTCGCGATATAGCCTATTTGCGTCCACGGACAAACACTTTTGGAGCTATATTCCGTATTCGTCATCATATGGCTTATGCTATTCACAAGTATTTTAACGATAGAGGTTTCTATTATTTCCATACACCGATCGTTACAGCATCCGATGCAGAAGGGGCGGGCTCTATGTTTCAGGTTACAACGTTGGACTTTAACAATACTCCTCGCACTGATGCCGGACAAATTGATTATTCGGAAGACTTCTTTGGGCGTCAGACGAATTTGACGGTTTCCGGTCAGCTTGAAGGTGAACTTGGAGCGATGGCTCTTGGCGCAATCTATACTTTCGGGCCTACGTTTCGTGCCGAAAACTCGAATACCCCTCGCCACTTAGCCGAATTTTGGATGATAGAACCTGAGGTTGCTTTCTATGATATTCATGATAATATGGATTTGGCGGAAGACTTCTTAAAATATCTGATCAGTTATGCGTTAGAGCATTGTAAAGATGATATTGAATTCTTGGCGGAACATTTCGATAAGGAATTGGTAGATCGTTTAAACTTTGTTATTGCTAATGATTTTGTGCGCCTGACTTATACGGAAGGTGTGGAGATATTGGAAAAGAGCGGTCATAAATTTGAATTCCCGGTTTACTGGGGTGCCGATTTGCAATCTGAACACGAACGCTATCTGGTAGAGAAACATTTTAAACGTCCTGTTATCCTGACCGATTATCCGAAAGAGATAAAATCATTCTATATGAAACAGAATGAAGATGGAAAGACGGTACGGGGTATGGATGTTCTTTTCCCTAAGATTGGCGAAATTATCGGAGGTTCGGAGCGTGAAGCTGATTATGACAAATTGGTTCAACGGACAAAAGAGTTGAACATGAACACAGATCCTATTTGGTGGTATATAGATACCCGCCGGTTTGGTACAGCTCCGCATGCCGGTTTTGGACTTGGATTTGAGCGTCTCATTTTGTTCATTACAGGTATGGCGAATATACGTGATGTAATACCATTCCCGCGTACGCCGAATAACGCGGAATTTTAATATTCAGAAAAACTATATAGAAAGCAGCAGGATTCGTTCCTGCTGCTTTTTTGTTTCTATTGTTATAACAGGACTGAGACTCTTGCTGTCGCAGCGTAGTTAAATCCGAATAGGCGAGGAGTATTTTATCTATAGATGTAGTAATAATTTGATAATTTGAAAATTAGCGAATTTGAAAATGAGTGTGGAGTTTGTTACTTTTTAGTTAAAAAGTTACGAGTAGACGAGATACGAGGTACGAGTTGTTGACTGCTAACTACTAACTACTGACTACTGCTAACTGTAGAAGTTTGTTACTTTTTAGTTAAACAGTTACGAGTAGACGAGATACGAGGTACAAGTTGTTGACTGTTGACTGTCGCACGTCATTGCGAGGGTTCGCCCGAAGCAATCCATTAATAATCAATACTCTGGATTGCTTCACTCCGTTCGCAATGACGAAAAGGTCGACTGTTTACTGTTGACTGTTGACTACTGAGTGTGGAGTTTGCATAGTACATGACAAAAAATATTACAAAATCTTATATTGCCCTTACAGGGCGCGGTTTCAGGGGATTTCGTTTTCCCACCCAAGGCGTTGCCATTGGGCTATATTATGTAGCCCCTTCAGGGCATCAAGGAAAGAAACAGGCTGAAAGCCTGATATATTCCAGCCCGGGGTAACACCCCGGAGAGATGACAACCGAAGGAAGTGTGCCCTGTAAGGGCAACATAATAAGCCTTTTAAATATATATAAAATATTTTTTGTCATGTACTATGGGAAAATGTTACATTTTAGTTAAAATAGGTACAGATTATTATGTATTGTCGCATATGTTTTTTCCGGTTTGTCATGCTGACGACAGGAAGCATCTCCTGTCTCTCGGGGATCGGGATCCTTCCCTGCGGTCAGGATGACAAAGAGGGTAGCCGCGCGAGCAAGGGTTATCGGCTAACAGCTAAAAAATAACTGTCGAAGTTTGTTACTTTTTAGTTAAAAGGAGGAAGGAGTTAAAAAGTGATGAGTTTTAAGTTTTAAGTTCTGAGCGCTCACTACTGACTACTAACTACTGACTACTAACTACTGACTACTGACTATAGAAGTTTGTTACATTTTAGTTAAAATTAAAGATTGGAATTTGTATCTTTGCAACATCTAGTAACCTTGTCAAAAAAAGCAATCTATATGCAGTTAATCGATGGAAAAGCCATATCGGCACAGATAAAAAAAGAAATCGCAGAGGAAGTTTCCCGGATAAAAGCAGCCGGAGGAAAAACTCCACATCTGGCAGCAGTACTTGTTGGGCACGATGGAGGAAGTGAAACCTATGTTGCCAGCAAAGTACGCGCCTGCGAAGAGGTTGGGTTTAAGTCATCGCTTATAAGATTTGAAAGCACAGTAAGTGAAGAAGAGTTGCTGGCCTGTGTAGATAAGTTGAACAAGGATGCCGATGTGGATGGCTTTATCGTACAATTACCTTTACCAAAGCATATATCAGAGCAAAAAGTAATTGAAGCTATCGACTACCGTAAAGATGTAGACGGTTTTCATCCTATCAATGTGGGACGTATGTCTATCGGGCTACCCTGTTTTGTTTCAGCGACGCCTGCCGGCATATTAGAATTACTAAAAAGATATGAAATAGCTACGCAAGGCAAACACTGTGTCGTACTAGGGCGCAGTAATATTGTAGGGAAGCCTGTAGCCAGCCTGATGATGCAAAAAGGCTATCCCGGTGACGCGACTGTAACTGTTTGCCATAGCCGGACACCCAATATAAAAGAAGTATGTTTGAGTGCCGACATTATAATTGCAGCATTAGGTGTACCGGAATTCCTTAAAGGCGAGATGGTCAAAGAAGGAGTGGTTATCATAGATGTAGGCACTACCCGTGTACCATCTACCGAAACCAAGTCAGGTTTCAAGTTGAAAGGCGATGTTGCTTTCGACGAAGTAGCTCCAAAAGCATCCTACATTACTCCTGTTCCGGGAGGAGTAGGGCCTATGACTATTATTTCTCTGATGAGAAATACGCTGTTAGCAGGAAAAAAAGAAATATATAAGTGATTGTCAATCAGTAGTTAAAGTAGTTAGGAGTTAAGAAAACTATTTATTTCTTCTAACTACTTGACTCCTTCAACTACTGATTCGCATAAGTATCACTAAAACATCGTGCAGTTAATCGGTTTTAATTGTTTGAAGAAGTCATTTCCCTTATCATCAACCAAAATAAACGCAGGGAAGTCTACCACTTCGATCTTCCAGATTGCTTCCATTCCAAGTTCAGGGTATTCCAGGCATTCCAGGCTCTTGATACTGTCTTGGGCAAGAATCGCGGCAGGGCCTCCGATGCTACCCAGATAAAATCCTCCATGTTTATGGCATGCGTCTGTCACTTGTTGACTGCGGTTCCCTTTTGCTATCATAATCAAGCTACCTCCTTGCGATTGGAATGAGTCGACGTAGGAATCCATGCGTCCGGCAGTTGTAGGCCCCATCGAGCCACTTGCGTATCCTTTAGGAGTTTTTGCCGGTCCAGCGTAATAAATAGGATGATCTTTTATGTATTGAGGAAGACCTTCACCATTGTCAATACGTTCTTGCAATTTTGCGTGTGCAATATCACGCCCTACAATAATAGTTCCGGTAAGTGATAAGCGTGTAGATACCGGATATTTAGTAAGTTCAGCCAGAATTTCCTTCATTGGGCGATTCAGGTCTATTTTCACTCCGCCTGCTTCACCTGCATTTTGTAGTTCAGCGGGGATCAGGCGAGCCGGATTATTTTCCATCTTTTCCAGCCAAATGCCATCTTTATTAATCTTGCCTTTTATGTTGCGGTCGGCTGAACATGATACGCCCATACCTACCGGGCATGAGGCCCCATGGCGAGGTAAGCGTACAACACGAATGTCATGGGCAAAGAACTTACCTCCGAATTGAGCTCCAAGTCCAAGATCATAAGCGGCCTTTAACAGGCTGCGTTCCATTTCTATATCACGGAAAGCGCGTCCTCCTTCATTTCCTGAAGTTGGTAAATTGTCATAATATTTTGTAGATGCCAATTTGACGGTTTTCAGGTTCGTTTCGGCAGATGTGCCTCCAATAACGAATGCAATATGATACGGCGGACAGGCGGCTGTTCCTAACGATTTCATCTTGTCGATGAGGAAAGACTCCAGTTTTCCGGGAGTAAGCAATGCTTTGGTTTCCTGATATAAATACGTTTTGTTTGCAGAACCTCCTCCTTTGGCAACGAACAAAAACTTGTACTCATTTCCGTTCACAGCATAAAGATCTATTTGCGCAGGAAGATTTGTTCCTGTATTCACTTCCTTATACATATCCAACGGTGCGTTCTGAGAATACCTCAAATTGTCTTCAGTAAATGTGTTGTATACCCCTTTCGACAAGGCTTCTTCATCGTTCCCTCCTGTCCATACATTCTGGCCTTTTTTGCCCATAATAATGGCTGTACCTGTATCCTGGCAGAATGGCAGTATCCCTTTTGCCGATATTTCCGAATTCCGCAGAAATGTAAGAGCTACAAATTTATCATTATCGCTGGCCTCAGGATCGGATAAGATCTTAGCAACTTGTTCCTGATGCTCGGGGCGCAGGAGGAATTCTACATTGTGAAACGCATGTTGTGCTAATAAAGTAAGCGCTTCGGGTTGCACTTTTAAAATTTCCTGACCTTCAAAATTTGACGTAGATATAAATTCTTTTGACAAAAGATAATACTCGGTCGTATCCTTTCCCAAAGGAAAAGTTTCCTGATACTTGAATGGAGGTGTTGGCATGATTTTATTTTTATAGTTGATATTTTATAATACAAAGATACGATATACCAGCGGATTAATAAAATTTAATAACATCCTATTTCCAACCAGTGTATAACATATTCGTTTGCATTGGTTTTCCGAAGGGGAAAAAGCAGGAAAAGGCGCTTTTAAGCCATACTTCCGTTACCAAATCGTTACCCCAGCCATTCCGAAATATAGTTAACATTCTGTTGCAAATTGATTACACTTTATTTATTTGTGTTCAGGTAGAACAACACCTTTAGTTCCAGTTTCATAGGCTCATTTTTTTACTATTAAGTTATAGATCAATGAGCTACAGGATACTATGAAAACAGGGCTGAACAGGGAGGGAAAGCCACCGGCTAAATTTGATTGCCAGAGGGAAGGCTATCCTGCCATTTCCCTTTGCAGATCCGGTTGTTTTGCTACCTTTGGCAGTGGATTTCACTGTTCAAAAAAGGTAACGGACTGGTAACGGAAGTATGGCTTAAAAGCGCCTTTTCCTGCTTTTTCCCCTTCGGAAAACCAATGCAAACAAATATGTTATACACTGGTTGGAAATAGGATGTTATTAAATTTTATTAATCCACTGGTATATCGTATCTTTGTTACCTTATTCAATTCATTTTCTTTTAATTAAATCGATACTATTTGTATGAGAAAATTATTTTTAATTCTTAGTCTACTAATTATGGTTTATTCTTGTAACACTACAAGCAATAAGGTCGAAGAAAATCCTTTTTTCTCCGAGTTTAATACACCTGATGGTGTGCCCCCTTTCGATAAAATATCAGCCGGGCATTATTTGCCTGCTTTCGAGGAAGGAATGAAACGTCATTCAGCTGAAATAGATTCTATAGTTAATAATTCCGAAGCTCCTACCTTCGAAAATACTATCGTAGCATTGGATCATGCCGGAAGAATGCTTAGCCGTGTGAGCGCGACATTCTCTGTTATGACAGGAACAATGTCAGATACAATTTATGAAAAAATAGATAAGGAGATCGCACCTAAACTAACTGCCCATTACGATAACATCAGCCTTAATCAAAAACTTTTTGACAGGATTAAAGTTATCCGCGATGATACTGTTAATGTAGCCAAGTTGACTACTGAACAAAAAATGCTGTTGGATAAAACGTATAAGGGGTTTGTGCGTTCGGGTATACTTTTAGATGCTGAAAAGCAAGCCCGTTTACGCGAAATCAATAAAGAGCTGAGCGATGCTACTTTAAGCTTCGGCCAGAATGTGATGAAAGAAACAGATAGTTATCAGTTGGTAATAGATAAGAAAGAAGACCTTGCGGGTTTACCGGAAGACGTTATCGCTGCCGCGGCTAAATTGGCAGAGAAAAAAGATCTTACAGGCAAATGGGTATTCGGCTTAAGCAAACCTAGCTGGGAACCATTCTTGCAGTACGCGGATAACCGTTCGCTTCGCGAAAAGCTCTATAAAGCAATGTATATGCGTGCAAACAATGGAGGAGAATTTGATAACAAAGAAAACATAAAGAAGATTGTCAGTCTTCGTCAGGAAAAAGCAAGCTTACTGGGATATAAATCCCATGCGGACTATGTTCTGGAAGAAACTATGGCTAAAACTCCGGAAAATGTAATGAGTTTTTTAGATGGTATCTGGAAATACGCTTTACCTCAAGCTAAACAGGAAGAAGCCGAACTGCAAGCCATAGCTAAAAAAGAAGGACAAAATATAAAAATAGAGCCTTGGGACTGGTGGTATTATGCTGAAAAAGTGCGTAAAGAGAAATATGCATTGAATGAAGATGAAATCAAACCATATTTCAAAGCCGGTAATGTGCGCGAAGGTGTTTTTGCTGTAGCAAACAAACTTTATGGCATCTCGTTTAAAGAAAGAACAGATATTCCCGTATATCAGGAAGATGTGAAAGCTTATGAAGTAAGCGATGCGGACGGTTCCAAAATCGGTCTTATTTATTTTGATGATTTTGCCCGCCAAGGGAAACGTCCGGGAGCCTGGATGAGCAGTTTCCGAAAACAAGAAGTGTTTAACGGAACTCCTGTTCAGCCACTTATCTATAATGTAGGTAATTACAATCCTCCAACAGAAGGAAAACCTGCTTTGCTGACATTGGATCAGGTAGAAACAATGTTTCACGAATTTGGACATGGATTACATGGATTATTGTCAAAATGTAATTACTATGGACTTTCAGGAACTTCTGTTTCGCGTGACTTTGTGGAACTTCCTTCTCAGGTAATGGAGCATTGGGCTTTTGAACCGGAAGTATTGAAAATGTATGCGAAGCATTACGAAAGCGGAGAAGTAATTCCTGACGAACTGATTCAAAAGATACAAAATGCATCTAAGTTCAACCAAGGATTTATAACAACAGAGCTTGTTGCTGCTGCTATTCTGGATATGAAGTGGTATACTAAAACCGCATCGCCTAATTTTTCTTCTAAGAACACTGAAGGATTAAAGGGTCTTGATGTTAATAAATTCGAATCGGATGCAATGAATGAAATAGGATTAATATCCTCTATCATACCCAGATATAAGAGTACTTATTTCCAACACATATTCAGCGGAGGATATTCTTCAGGATATTACAGCTACCTATGGTCGGAAGTTTTAGATTCTGATGCATTCCAGGCATTTGTAGAGAAAGGCAATATCTTCGATCAGGAAACCGCTAAGGCTTTCCGTGAAAATGTCTTGTCGAAAGGTGGATCTGATGAGCCGATGGTACTTTACAAGAAATTCAGAGGGGCAGAGCCAAACCCTGCTTATTTGTTGAAGAACAGGGGTTTTATTAAATAATTGTGATTTGTATTTCAAGTGACTTTGTTGCAACGGCAGTCAATCTGGTATTTTTCTTCACTATCGTAGCAAGTAAAATTAACTCACTTTGTAAGCATCGGGCATACCAATCCCGATGAATTTATTTAATGTCAAACATTTGAG
>NZ_BAAHWU010000060.1:0-16234 GCF_054601275.1 Dysgonomonas reticulitermitis
ATGATTATCAATTAGTTATAATTAAAAAATATCAAACTGCTTATTTTCAGTATATTAAAAAATATATTATTTTGTAAATACTTGATAATCAATTAAAATAAACTCTTATTCAATATAAACTCTATTATATAATATAAAATAATCTGATAAATAGATAAGGTATCTTATCTTCAAATATAAAAATAGTATATTTGTATTTGAAATCATAATGTTAAGTATTATAAGATGAGAATATTTCAGATTATAACAGTATCTGAATACGGTGGTGCCCAGACTATAGTCGCGGATATAGTTAGAAACCTTAGTCCTGAACACGAATTGTTTATCCTATATGGAGGTAATGGTGAAGCCTGGAGCGATCTGGAAAATAATTTTATACGCCTTAAGCTGAATGGACATAGAAAAGAAGTATCCTTAAAAGATCTCTCACTTTTCTTTAAATTGTTATATTATCGCATAAAATACAGACCGGATGTTGTACACCTTCATTCATCTAAAATGGGAGTGTTAGGGCGTTTGGCTTTCAGTTCCCGGAAAATTGTTTATACAGTACATGGATTCGATTCCATACGTATGGCTTTCCGGAAATTTCTTACTATTGAAAAGATTCTGAAAAATAGAGCTTTTCGCATAGTGGGAGTAAGTCAGTACGATGTAGATATGATGCAGGAGGAAGGAATATATAAAAATGTAGAATGTATATATAATGGTGTTGCAGATCATCATATGCTTACAATAGATAAGAATGATATGATAACATCGGATTTAGAAAAAATTAAGCAGACTTTTCCCAAAACTGTGATGTGCATATCCCGGATATCGAAGCAAAAAAAGTTCGATCTGTTTGTCGACATCGCAAAGAGTGTCCCTCAATATGCATTTGTCTGGATTGGGAATAAAGATGAAGTGAAGAATTTACCCCCGAATGTATTTTGCCTTGGAGAAGCACATTCAGCATTCTCTTATCTCCGGTATGCCGATTTGTTTATCCTTACATCCAACTATGAAGGGCTTCCCATATCTTTATTAGAAGCTTTAGCTTTTGGGGTACCTGTTGTTGCTTCACAAGTAGGAGGAATAACTGAAGTGCTGGATGGTAAAAACGGGTATGCTTTGGAGAACAAGACAGAGCTCTTTACAGAAAAAATAAAAAAAATACTCTCTGACGAAAAAACACAAAAAGAGATGTCGGATTATGCCAGAAAATCATATCTTGCTAACTTTGCAGTCGAAAAGATGGTCGGCCGTTATATGGCAGTCTATAATGAAATAGTTACCAACAAGAAATGAATCAGCCGCTAGTATCTGTTTTAATTCCCTGCTACAATGTTGAAAAATATGTAGTAGAGGCCGTAAGTTCTATCTCGAATCAGACTTATAAGAATCTGGAGATTATAGCGATTAATGACTGTTCGACAGATAGTACCGGTGATTTATTGATACAATTGGCGAAGCAAGATTCTCGTATAAAAATTGTTAACAACGAAGAAAATCTAAAACTCATCCAAACGTTGAACAAAGGTATTGCTTTGTGCGAAGGCGAGTATATAGCCCGTATGGATGCTGATGATATTTCATTACCAACGAGAATAGAAAAAGAAGTCGGGTTTTTGGAGAAGAATAAAGACCATGGTATTGTCAGTACATTATTTTATGCTTTTCGATCAGAGAATCCTAATAAAAAAGATCTGCATCACAGCCCGTTACTCGATAAGGAATTGAGAGCCTACATACTTTTTAAATCCGGTATATGTCATCCGGCTGTTATGATACGCAAACGTGTATTTACAGAACTGGGACTAAAATTTGAACCGGAATACCTGCATGTCGAAGACTATGCTCTTTGGTCACAAGCTATATATAAGACAAAGATTGGAAATATAAATGAACCCCTGTTATTATACAGGGTGCATCAGCATCAGATATCATCGTTGCATGAGGCTCTTCAATTGGAAAACAAGAAGAAAGTTTTTAAAATACATTGTCTACAGTTAGGATTACCGGCCGATGATGATTCTCTTGATATATATGCATCTGTTGCGGAATGTGTTCCCTCCAAATCATCTTTCGGTTATATAGATAAATGTGAGCAATTGATGCTCTTATTGATAAAGCTTAATAAAGATAAACCATTTTGCGATGGAGAATATTTGTTGAAATTATTATCGGTACATTGGTTAAGACTGTGTGCAAATTCCCGTTTAGGGCTTAAGGTTGTGAACCGGCTGAAGGAATCTTCATTGTATATTGAGGAAAATTATACAGCCAGGGATTTTGCAGTTTTTTATACAAAGTGTACTTTTAAGCTCAAATATAAAAAGTCCCTTATTTACAAACTTGTATTCAAATAAACTAGCATGCCAAAAGTTAAAGAGATGATACCAATGCTTCTGCCGCTGATATTGATGTTTTACTTCATATATCCGCAGGCTCTCGAAGTGAATGGTTCTTCTTTTGTTGCTTTGGCCGGTATAGTCGGATTGGGTTTATATGCTTATCATCGTTTTCCATTCAGGGAAGCAGTCACAGCATTGGCAGGTTTATTTGTTTTATTTTTTATTTACTATAGCTTATCCTGGATAAATAAGGCTCCTGACGGATATACTATTGGTTATTTTAGAACTCAAATTGCATGGTTTTTTACAGCATATCTGCTCGTATTATCCATATTTAAGGTACATAAAAAACCGACATTTAATACATTTCTTTTGTATATAGTAGCAGCCATAACACTACAGTCTTTGATTGCTTTTCTTATGTACTTGAACGAGGGTATTCACGATTTCTTTTTCTCTTTGCAGATGCAGGGAGAATATACAGAAGAAATTATGGATGAAGCCGGAGGCCAACGTCTCATGGGCTACGGAATCGGTTTTTTTGGTGCTGGAGCGTTGAGTGGTATCGGTTTGATAGCAGCGTCATATTTGTTGATCCGGATGAAGCTTAGCACTAAGGGGTTTATATTGCTTGTCGCCTGTTATGTATTTATGTTCTATATTGGGTTGTTCATGGCTCGGACTACCGTTGTCGGGATGGCTCTCGGACTCGCTCTTATTGCTGTCTTATACCTAAAAGATAACAGATCGGTAAAGAAGCAGGCAAAAAAGTTTATTATAGCATCTTCCTTCCTTATGATCGCCGGATACGTTTTTGCAATGTCTTACTTTTCAGGATTTTCGACATGGGCTTTCGAACTATTTACAAACTTTCTCGAACATGGACGGTTGGAAACAAAATCCTCTAATGGGCTTGAAGAAATGCTCATTTTTCCCGAGGATTTACATACAATTGTATTCGGTAAAGGAGATATGGGTTTCTGGGGTAGTGATGTCGGATATTCCCGGCTTTTCTTCTATGTAGGTATTCCGGGAACTCTTCTTTTCTTCCTGTATCAATTTTTTATCATAAAACTCAGTTATACAAAAGACTGGGGGGTGAATATCTTTGCTTTAACGATGGTTCTGTATACGATGGTTCTTAATTTCAAAGGTTGGATAGACCTTAATTTTGTTTTGTATGGTATTTTCTTCTTTTTTATGTTTTACAAATACTATATATACTATCCGAAAATCCATAAGAAAAGTGAATTTGTATTACCTAAATTTAAAACAACCGTAGAAACGACCGAATGAAAGAATGTATTATTTTGGCTGGCGGACTTGGAACTCGCTTGCAAAGCGTAGTAAAAGATGTGCCTAAATGTATGGCTGAAGTAGCAGGGGAACCATTTCTTTACCATTTGTTTAATTATGCCAATAAGGAAGCTTTCGGACATGTAATACTATCGTTAGGATATAAAGCCGATGTTGTATTAGAATGGCTCGAAAACAAAACATTTCCATTTCAAATATCTTATGTTAAAGAGGATGAGCCTCTAGGTACAGGAGGAGCCATTAAACTGGCTTTCCGGCAAGTTTTCGGAGAGTCGGCATATGTGATAAACGGAGATACTTTTTTCGATATAAATACAGATGTTCTCTCTGATTTTCATTCCGAAAAGAATGCTTCAATATCGTTGGCTCTTAAACCGATGACCGGTTTTGATCGTTATGGATCGGTTGAATTGAATGATAAAGAACGTATTACCCGTTTTAACGAAAAGCAGTATTGCGACAAAGGTCTTATCAATGGGGGAGTGTATCTTATAAATAAAGATATTTTTTCGTCGTTCGATTTACCTGAAAAATTCTCTTTCGAAAAAGATATTATGGAGGCTCACCTTCACGATATAGAGATATATGGCCGGGACTTTGATAATTACTTTATAGATATTGGCATCCCTTCCGATTTTGAGAAAGCCAATAAAGATTTTAGTTTGAAATAATATTGTTTGCCATGAATCAGTATAAATATCTTTTTTTGGATAGAGATGGAGTGATTAATGAAGAGCGTCCTGACGATTATGTAAAAGATATTTCCGAATTTGTTTTTATTGAACGCAGCTTAATAGCTATCGCGGAGCTTGCCCGGAAGTTTGACCATATATTTGTGATAACTAACCAGAGGGGTGTTGGTCGTGGAATAATGAGTGCCGGCAGCCTGCAAGAAGTACATGACTATATGTCGGGCGAAATAGAAAAAGCGGGAGGTAAAATATCGAATATATATATATGTACCGATACAGATTCTTTTTCAATAAACAGGAAACCGAATATAGGCATGGCCTTTCAGGCACAGCGCGATTTTCCTGATGTCAATGTCCGGCAATCGGTAATGGTTGGTAACAGTAAATCGGATATAGAATTTGGAAACAAACTTGGTATGTATACTGTTTTAGTGGGAAACAAGTATCCCAAAGAGGATAAAATCTATAAGCAGGTAGATGCATATTACGAAAATCTGTATAAGTTTGCAGAATATTTAAGTAGAACAAACTTTTTAGAAAATGATAATAAGAAGTAAAGCACCCTTCAGGATAGGTTTGGCAGGAGGAGGAACAGACGTGTCGCCTTACTCGGATATATTTGGAGGATGTATACTCAATGCTACAATAAGCCTGTATGCTTATGCCAATATAGAACCACGCGACGACAATAAGATCGTATTTCGCATACCTCAAACCAATGAGGAATATATATACGATTCGGCAATCGAACTTACCATTGAAAACGATAAAGCCGACTTGATGAAAGGTTTATATAACAGGGTTGTAAAGGATTTTATAAAGAAGCCCTTATCATTGACTCTTACTTGTGCTATGGAAGCGCCTTTCGGTTCGGGATTGGGAACATCTTCGACATTGGCTGTTGCTATATTAGGAGCATATACCGAATGGTTATCTTTACCTTTGGGTGAATACGATTTAGCTTTCCTCGCATACCAAATAGAGAGGGAAGACCTTATGCATGCAGGAGGAAAACAAGATCAGTATGCCGCTGCATTCGGGGGATTTAACTTCATGGAGTTCTACGGCGACAACAAGGTA
Source organism: Dysgonomonas reticulitermitis (assembly GCF_054601275.1). Classification (NCBI taxonomy): domain Bacteria; kingdom Pseudomonadati; phylum Bacteroidota; class Bacteroidia; order Bacteroidales; family Dysgonomonadaceae; genus Dysgonomonas; species Dysgonomonas reticulitermitis. Next base: position 5,426 of record NZ_BAAHWU010000060.1, read on the forward strand.
ATCGTAAATCCGCTACGTATCCGCAACGAAATAATTAACGAGTTGTCTAATAATCTACTTCTTTATTACACAAACACAAGTAGAAATTCCGGTGATATAATTGCAAAACAACAACAAAACGTCAAGAACCAAAAAGAGAAATCGCTCGATGCGATGCATCAAATAAAGAAACAGGCATACGAAATAAAAGAAGCCATTCTCAAAAACAATCTTGATGAGATAGGCTATATTTTACATCGGGGCTGGACTTACAAAAGAGATATGGCTGAGGGCATTACTACTCCCATCTTCGAAGAATTGTATAATACTGCTATCTCGGCAGGTTCTACCGGTGGTAAAATATCGGGTGCCGGAGGAGGCGGTTATATTTTCTTCTATTGCCCGGGAAATACGAAATTTGCAGTAGCCCAGGCTCTTCACTGTTTGGGCGGGAGCATTCAGCCCTATTCCTTTACGAAGAAAGGTTTGGAAACTTGGCACACGAAATAAAGTAAATGAAGGTAGCGGTACTCATACGTGTTTATGACAGAATTGACGATCTGAAATATAATCTCCGTGTTATATCCGAGACATGGAAAAGCAACGATTACTATGTCATAGTAGTGAGCAATGGCAAAAGTAATGGTTTTGAAATTTTACCCGAGTCATTGCCTTTAATAGATAAACTCGTCATTTTACAGGAAAATGCCGGACATAGAAAAGGCAATTCTCAATTGCTGATGGAGGGTAGCAAATATATTCCGGAAGACTGTCAGTATACACTGATACTGGAAGCCGATACCTGGATGTATAAAGACGGGATCATATCTAAATATATAAAACGACTGTCAGAGAATACCGATACTGTTTGGGCCAGTGCCGATTGGTACGACAAATATTATGCTTTGGCTACAGACTTTGCAATAATTAAAACGGACTATATAAGAACTAATCCCGGAATATTCGATTTCGAATTATTCCCCGAATGTCATATTGCAAATTTCTTGCGCGATACTGATCGGAAATATATGTGGATAAAAGAAAATATGCCGGTGCATGTTCCAAGTTACGTGAAATATAAATATCCGTATGTCCCGAATATAAAAGAAGGGCGATTCTATGTGTTTCCGAAATCGAAGACGGTAACACATCATATCGAATTTTTGAAAGGCGGAATGGAGCAGAAGAAACGTTATTTCAATATTCTTGCCGGATTCGACTTCTTTCCTGAGGCGAAAACAGAAAATAAATATTGGAACCGTTTCAAAATGAAGTTTTGGATAGGGTTAAGCAAATGCTTTCTCAAAAGAAGTTGGTACAGTAAAAAGACATATAAAGAAATAATACAGAACTAAGTTTATGATATTCTCCTCCTATGGTTTTGTACTGGTTTTTCTGCCATTGTTGCTTCTGTTCTACTTTGGCATGGCGAAGTATGTCACAAGAAGAACGCAACAATGTTTTCTTATTATAGCTTCTCTTATTTTTTACGGAGCTCTTTTTTTCGAGGGGTTTAAACATTTATGGTATATCTGGCTGATCCTTTCATCTGTTACAATCAATTACTCTGTTTCTCTGGGTGTTCAGAATATAAAAAAGGTTCTTTTCCGAAAAGCTCTGTTTGTACTTGGTGTTCTTTTCAATATAGGATTGCTCGGCTATTACAAATACTACAACTTTTTCCTGGAGAATATAAACTATGCTTTTGATACCCATTTCACACTTAAATATATAATCCTTCCTTTAGGTATCAGCTTTTTTACATTCCAGCAAATAGCTTACTTAATAGACATTTGGAAAAAGCAGGAGAAAGTTCCTGACTTTATGGATTATTCGTTATTTGTCGTCTTCTTTCCGAAGATGGCTATGGGGCCTATTACCTTCTTAAAGGATGTGGTGCCTCAGTTTCAGGACGAAAAGAACCGTTTCTTTAATCCGGACAACTTCTCCAAAGGGCTTTTCATTTTTGCAATAGGTGTCTTTAAAAAAGCCGTAATAGCTGATACTTTAGAAGGTTTAGTATACTGTGCATATTATGAGCCTTCAAGTCTTTCCTTTGGCACTGCATGGCTTGGTTCTTTGGCTTATACATTCCAAATCTTTTTCGATTTTAGCGGATATTCCGATATGGCTATCGGTTTAGGTAAGATGTTCAATATTAACTTGCCTGTAAACTTCTATTCACCATACAAATCGAAAAGTATTACAGAATTTTGGAAGCGATGGCATATCACTTTAGGGCGCTCTTTGGCTGTCCTTGTTTATTTCCCTCTTGGAGGAAACAGAAAGGGTATGTCCCGCACATGCTTCAACTTGTTCATGGTGTTTTTGGTTAGTGGAATTTGGCATGGCGCTGCATGGACCTTTATAATCTGGGGTATTGCACACGGTATAGTCCGCGTATTTGAGAAGTTATTTGAAAAACAGATTGAGAAAGTCCCGCCTTTCATCCGTATATTTTTTACGTTCATGTTTGTCAATGCAGCATGGGTGCTGTTTAGATCTACGAGTTTAGAGCAAGCATTGGTATTTCTCAAAAGAATGTTCCTGCCCGGAAATATCTCTTTTGCCGGCATATCCGGGCTAGCTTTCAATACCAATATATCGTACCCTGATATTTTGGCTGTAATATACGTTATTACTATTATAGTGATACTAGCCGCTCTTGTTTTTATTTATCCTAAAAACAGTATCGACAAATACAATGAGTTTCGACCGACAATAAAGAATGCGGTTATTACGGCTCTTCTTTTGGCCTTTTCTATCGTTCATTTTTCCCGGGTAGGAGCGTTTATCTATTTCAATTTTTAGAGTATGCAGACATCAAAGAAAAAATATTCATCAAAAAGGTTTATTACTATTTTTACAATAGTATGCCTTGTTGCCTTGATGTGCATAGGTCTGATAAGCTATATTGTAGATCCGTTTTTCCAATTTAGGGCAAAACCCGATACCCGGTACTTTTTAAATCCACGTTTTATAACAGGAGGATTATCTAAAAATTATGATTACAATGTTGTCGTTTTGGGCTCTTCTATGACGCAGAATTTTAATCTGAATATTTTGCGGAATATCAATGCAGACTACAAGCCGGTAAAACTCTCAACAGGAGGGATGAACTGCCTGGAAATGGAATATATTTACTCTTTCATAAAGAAAGAACAAGTGAAAACGTTCATCATCAATATCGATATTCCTCCATTTAATACAACTTTTGAAGAGGTTCGATATCCGCAATATCTGTATGAAGACGGGATTATCAATAAGCTTAAATACTTGTACGGATATGAAACATTTGTTCGGTTTACTCCAATAGATATTGGACTTACCATCTATCTTAAAGACAAAAAGAACATTACCCCTGAGTATGATATGAAAACCAATATCGATAATGTGGGTAATACAAGTCTCGATGTGCATTATGGCGCTGACTATGTAAAACAATTATATCTTAGTGGTTGGACGGTTTCGGAACAATCATTGGAAGATATGCGACCGCGTATGCAAAACCGTCTCGATAGTATGCTGGCTAGAATGTCGCCTGACAAATATCCGGATGCCGAATATATTTTTGTGATGCCTCCATACTCAGCCCTGTATTGGTATCATGCAAAACAACGGGGCTACTATGACGAGTTTATGGAGTTTACCCGCTATATAGAACATTCGATAAGTAAATATAATAACGTAAGAATAGCTTTCTTTTTCGATATAGATGAGATTACCGATTTGAATTATTATGCGGATATTACCCATTTTAATCCAGCCATATCGGATAAAATCCTAGAGAATATAAATAATCCTGTCTATACGCTTGATTCGTCAGATATAGATTACAGGTTGCAAAAAGTAGATAGTTTAGTAAACATATTTGTCGAACAAAATAACGATTGGCTAAAATAAATAAGATATGTTTGTAGTAAATGGAAGATATTTAACGCAAAAAGTGACAGGAGTACACCGCTATGCCTTTGAAATTTGTAATCAGTTGCACGAAATGGGAGTAGACTTCCATGTAGCTATACCCCAGGAAATTCATCCTGATTATAAATTCAGTTTCAGAACTGTGAAATGTGGCTCTCTCAACACGCATCTGTGGGAGCAAATATCTTTGCCCCGTTATTTGAAAAGTATAGGTAGCCCTCTTCTGATAAGTTTTACAGGGTGTGGCCCTCTCAACTATACCAATCAGATAATGACTATCCACGATGTGTCGCATGAGCGTTATCCGGAATGGTTTTCAAAAAACTATTACCGGTTCTATCATTTTATGATGCCCCGTATCGGGCATAAAGCTCACGCTATATTAACTGTAAGTGAATTTTCAAAAAATGAGATTGTCGATACTTTAGGATTGGATGTAAACAAAATACATGTCATACATAGTAATGTTCCATTTCGAAATAAACCGGCTAAAGACGAGATATTAAATTATCAGCCCGATCCGGATAGGGAGAAATATATCATTGCCGTATCTACGATGGATCCCCGGAAAAACTTTATACGATTGGTCGAAGCATTTGAGAAAATAAACGATAAATCTATTAAGTTGTATATTATAGGAATGTCGTTTAAGGCATTCAATACACCCGATATGCAGAAGCTGATAAGCGAGAATGTGCACCTTCCGGGTTATATACCCGATGATGCTTTGCAAAAAATGTATCAGGATGCATTACTCTCTGTATACCCCTCTTTATATGAAGGGTTCGGGCTTCCTCCATTGGAGTCGATGACATATGGATGTCCTGTCATTAATTCAGATATTCCGGCTCTGAGGGAAGTTAGTGGCGACGCAGCTTTATATGTCGATCCATATAATGTACCGGATATCACATCTCAGATAAATAAACTGTTGGAAGACGAAAAGTTGAGACAAGATTTACGGTTAAAAGGTTTGGGGCAAATTAAAAACTATTCGTGGGAAAAGTCGGCTAAACAAGTATATGAACTTGCACAAAGATTTTCATAAAGATAAAATATTTGTTTTACCCTGAAAAAGAGCCTCAACGGATTGTTCTGTCATTTTACAATTTCATCAAAATGGATGTGCTTTTCCTTTGAAAATCCCTTAATTTAATCTATTTTTGTATAGTAATAGAAAAAAGTAATACCATATGGTTATTTTCTATAATTTGCAACTAAAAATTAACTATTCTAAATAACTAAAAACAATTTTGATTTATGAGTTGGTTACTTAATTCTTCTATTGGAAAGAAGCTGATAATGAGTATTACCGGTATCGCTCTTGTTTTGTTTTTGCTGTTCCATGCTGCGATGAATGTTACAGCGGTGTTTTCAGCAGATGCTTACAACACAATTTGCTCTTTGCTTGGGGCTAATTGGTATGCAGTAGCCGGTACTATAGCTTTGGGTGGGCTTGTTGCCATCCATTTCATTTATGCTTTGATTCTCACTGTTCAGAATCGCAAAGCTCGCGGACACGATGCTTATGTGGTTAGCGTGCGTCCTAAAAATGTGGAGTGGGCATCACAAAACATGTTTGTTCTGGGAGTGATTGTTATCGGATTTATGGTACTTCACTTCAGCCAATTTTGGTACAAAATGATGTTTACCGAATTAATAGGACATCACGAAGTCGAATTGGGCGGCAAATTAGTATCACCTCAGGATGGTGCTGCATTTATCCAATACTACTTCAGTCAAGCGTGGGTTGTTGTGGCTTATATTGTGTGGTATATAGCTTTGTGGTTTCACCTGTCTCACGGTTTTTGGAGCGCTATCCAAACTATCGGATGGAATAACCTTATATGGATGAACCGTTGGAAAGTCGTTTCACAAGTGGTTGCTACTGTTATTTGTCTGGCATTTGCTTTTGTAACCCTCTACTTTTACGCAAGACATTTATTTTGTCCCTTTGTTTAAGTAGACAGTGATTATTTTTGTTTAAAGATTAAAGAACAATAGATATGAGTAATATACTAGATCCAAAAAAAGATTCAAAAATACCTGAAGGACCATTGGCAGAAAAATGGACCAACTACAAGGCTCACCAGAAATTGGTGAATCCTGCCAACAAGAGACGTCTCGATATCATTGTGGTAGGAACAGGTCTTGCCGGAGCATCGGCCGCCGCGTCCCTCGGTGAAATGGGATTCAATGTGTTGAACTTCTGTATTCAGGATTCTCCTCGCCGTGCACACTCGATTGCTGCTCAGGGAGGTATAAATGCTGCGAAGAATTATCAAAACGACGGCGATTCGGTTTACCGTCTGTTCTACGATACAATCAAAGGTGGTGACTACCGTGCACGCGAAGCAAACGTTCATCGTTTGGCTGAGGTAGCAAATAGTATCATCGACCAGTGTGTTGCACAAGGTGTTCCTTTTGCTCGCGAATATGGTGGTTTGCTTGATAACCGTTCATTCGGCGGGGCGCAGGTTTCCCGTACTTTCTACGCTAAAGGACAAACCGGACAACAATTATTGTTAGGTGCTTATTCAGCACTTAGCCGTCAGGTGAACAAGGGTAGTGTAAAGCTATATACCCGTTACGAAATGGTTGATGTCGTTCTTGTTAAGGACGATAAAGGAGAAGAACGCGCTCGCGGTATTATTGCCCGCAACCTTGTAACAGGTAAATTGGAGCGTTTTGCCGCACATGCGGTAGTTATAGCAACCGGAGGATACGGGAATGCATTCTTCCTTTCTACAAATGCAATGGGATCGAATGGGTCATCGGCAATACAATGTTATAAAAGAGGAGCATATTTTGCTAATCCTTGTTTTGCTCAAATCCACCCTACATGTATCCCTGTACATGGCGAGTTTCAGTCGAAACTGACATTGATGTCCGAATCGCTTCGTAACGACGGGCGTATTTGGGTACCTAAGAAAAAAGAAGATGCTGAAGCAATTCGTGCAGGTAAATTGAAACCAACTCAAATAAAAGAAGAGGATAGGGATTATTATCTGGAAAGACGTTATCCTGCTTTCGGTAATCTGGTTCCTCGCGACGTGGCTTCACGTGCCGCGAAGGAGAGATGTGACGCAGGTTTTGGTGTTGGCTCTACCGGTTTGGCCGTTTATCTTGATTTTGCAGATGCAATTAACCGGCTTGGTAAAAATGTGGTAGAAGCTAAATATGGCAACTTGTTCCAGATGTATGAAAAGATCGTGGACGAAAATCCATATGAAACTCCGATGATGATTTATCCTGCTATCCACTACACAATGGGTGGTATCTGGGTTGACTACGAATTGATGACTTCCGTTAAGGGGTTATTTGCGCTAGGGGAAGCTAACTTTTCAGATCATGGAGCTAACCGTCTGGGAGCATCGGCTTTGATGCAAGGACTGGCTGACGGGTATTTCGTATTGCCATATACTATTCAAAATTATCTTGCCGACCAGATCTCCGTACCTCGTTTCAGTACAGATCTTCCTGAATTTGAAAAGGCAGAACTTGAGGTTAAAGAGAAAGTTGCCAAACTAATGAGTATAAAAGGCAATCGTTCTGTAGATTCTATTCATAAGCAACTTGGACACATTATGTGGGACAAGGTTGGTATGGCACGGACTAAAGAATCTTTGGAAAAGGCTATCGAGGAATTGAAAGCGGTAAAAAAAGAATTCTGGTCTAATGTGCGTATTCCGGGAGAAGTGTCAGATCTGAATACAGAACTTGAAAAAGCATTGCGTTTAGCCGACTTTATCGAAATCGGACTATTGATGGCTTATGATGGTCTAAATCGCAATGAATCTTGTGGTGGACACTTCCGCGAAGAATTCCAAACTCCAGAGGGTGAAGCTATGCGTGACGATGAGCATTATTCTTATGTTGCTTGTTGGAAGTATCAGGGTGACAACGATGCTCCTGAACTTGTAAAAGAACCTCTTGATTATGAGTTCGTAGTAAGACAACAAAGAAATTATAAGGCGTAAATCAGTTGACGAGTTAACAAGTAAACGAGTAGACAAGTTTTTGAAAATGGGAACTCATAAGGATTTGATTGTTTGGCAGAAGAGTATCAGTTTGGTAAAACAGATATATCTTGAAACTAAATCCTTTCCAAATGAAGAGTTATTTGGCTTAGTATCTCAAATGAGACGTTCATCTGTTTCTGTACCTTCCAATATAGCAGAAGGATTCGGTAGAGGTTCAAAAAAAGAATGCACACATTTTGTATACATCGCTTTAGGTTCTGCATCGGAATTGGAAACACAAATAATAATTTCTAGAGAATTAGAATATTTATCAGAAATTGTATACCAAACGCTGAATGCTTTACTTAACGAAATAATTAAAATGTTATCAGCCTTAATAAATTCATTAAAACAATAAACTTGTATCTTGTATCTTGTATCTCGTATCTAAAAACTCAAAAAAATGGAAAAACTAATCAATATAACATTAAAAGTTTGGCGTCAAAAAGGTCCTCAGGTAAAAGGGGCTTTTGAAACACATAAGTTAGATGGCATTTCAACAGAGAGTTCATTCCTGGAAATGCTTGATATCTTAAACGAAAATCTGATCAATGAGGGAAAAGAACCTGTAGTATTCGATCATGACTGCCGCGAAGGTATTTGCGGTATGTGTAGCTTATACATTAACGGGCATCCTCACGGACCGGACGAGGATATTACAACATGTCAGCTGCATATGCGTAAATTCAAGGATGGTGAAACTATCACAATCGAGCCTTGGCGTTCGGCAGGATTCCCTGTGATTCGCGACCTGATGGTAGATCGTATGGCTTTTGATAAGATTATGCAGGCAGGAGGTTATGTCAGTGTCAATACTGGTGGTATACCTGATGCAAACGCGATACCTATACCTAAAAAAGACGCGGATGAGGCTATGGATGCTGCTTCTTGTATTGGTTGCGGAGCTTGTGTTGCTGCATGTAAGAATGGTTCGGCTATGTTGTTCGTTTCTGCTAAGGTAAGTCAGCTGGCTCTTCTGCCTCAAGGACGTGTCGAGGCTGCCCGCCGTGCCAAAGCAATGGTTTCGAAAATGGATGAACTTGGTTTTGGTAATTGTACAAATACGCAAGCGTGTGAAGTGCAATGTCCTAAGAATGTATCTATTGCTAATATCGCTCGTATGAATCGCGAATTTTTGAAAGCAAAAATAAAAGATTAATATCTTTATTATCTTATAATTGAAAAGACGGCAACATTGTTGCCGTCTTTTTATTTCTATAATTTTTTTGTTGTTTTTTAAGCTTTATCATTCAACCTTTTTAAGGTATCTGCGTACCTCGTAAAGATCTGTAGGTTTTTCGTCGTCCCTAAATACGTCATTATCCAGAATCATTTCAGTTTGTTTATTTGTTTCAGGGTCGGTATAAGCTTTCCGTTCTGTTATCCATAAGAAAATACCATCATTCTTCAGGCTGCCATCGTCAAGTTGGATTGTAAAGGAAAGATGGATGACATCGTCTACAATCAATACCGGCATAGCACCTGTGGATATTGTTTTATTTTCAACAGGGTAATAAATTATTTTTTCTCCAACCTTTTGCCCATTCCCGTTATAATAGAATTTGAATGTGGTAATATTAGGTTTATCCAAGTACTTTTCAGCAGCCTCATAATTAAGAGTCCCATTTACCATTATCTGATAAGCATATACTTGCCATGTTCCTACGTAATCATCAAAATTGATCATTATTTTATTTACATTCGGATGTGCGCCCGGAGCCGTTACTATATTGCGTAGACGTCTGATGTCCGATATTTTATACTGCTGACCTCCTACGACAAGAGAATAAGTATAATCGACATACATTAATCCTTCGCTTAGTTTCAGATTTGTTACATTCTGTTTGGTAGTATATAGGGTGTCTCTCCCGTTAAATTCAGTAATAGTAAATACAATATGGCCGTCGATAATATCGTAAGTACCTTTATCTACTACTTCCTGCATAGGGTTATAGTTAGTGAATTTATATATATCACCTTCTTTGTTAAACTTTGTGCGGAACCCGTCCATTTCCGGGTCACGGAATCCCTCATAGTAACTGCCGTTGAGGGTTAAGTCCTTTTGGGAATAATATATTTCCCATGTACCAATCAAATCATCTTTTGTAAATCCTGTTGGCGTTGGCGGTATTATTTCAGGATCATCTCCGGAGCCACCACAGCTATTAAAGGCTAAGAGAAGAGATGAAATAAAAAGTATGTATAGAAGGCGTTTCATAAAATGGGCTAAGCGTTTTGTATTTGTTGTATTTTGGCGCAAATATACGACAAAATATGCATGTAATTATATAAATAGTTCTCTTTTATTGTTTGTTATAGAGGAACGTAGAATAGTATAAAATATTGTGAAAAGCTATTTTAACTGTCTTTTCAGTGATATTTTATAGTCATAATCATTATCTTTTGCCAGAAGAATCTAGCGCAACCGCATCAGTCAACAGTCAATAGTGATCAGTCAACAACTCGTAACTTTTTAACTAAAATGTAACAAACTTCTACAGTCAATTAGCCGATAGCTGTTAGCTGTTAGCCCCTTGCTCGCGCGGCTACCCTCTTTGTCCTCCTTACCGCAGGGAAGGATCCCGATCCCCGAGAGACAGGAGATGCTTCCTGTCGTCAGCATGACAAACCAGAAAAAACATATGCGACAATACATAATAATCTGTACTTATTTTAACTAAAAAGTAACAAACTCCACACTCATTTTCAAATTTGCTAATTCGCTAATTTGCTAATTGTCTATTATAGATAAAACTAGCGCCATTCTTCATATACTCTATTAAAATCCAACAATTTTGTCCACATTTTTAGCAAAGCTGTTTATTTTTTTCTCTAGGGTCAAGACATATATATGTCTCCGACCAAGGTATTTTATTTTTTAAGA
>NZ_BAAHWU010000061.1:0-15309 GCF_054601275.1 Dysgonomonas reticulitermitis
CAATGCACCTGAAAAGGCATGTAGTACCATTTAAGTTGGAAACAAAGATGTAAAATGTAGTGGACGAACGAAATTTTACACCACTGAAAATCATGCGATTACAAAAAAATACCGTCGAAGTCAGGAATACATTTGTTGTGCTCGACAATGCCAGCGTGCATAGAAATGCTAAAATCCGGCAGATGCGCCCTGTCTGGGAAAAACGAGGACTCTTTCTCTTCTACATCCCTCCTTATTCCCCGCATTTGAACATTGTCGAAACCCTTTGGAGAGTAATGAAAGGGAAATGGCTCAGTCCACAGGACTATACCTGTGCGGACTCGCTCTTCTATGCAACGAACAGGGCATTGGCGGCAATCGGGAAAGATGTGAAAATTAACTATGCGCATAATGCTGCTTAATTATGAAAAGTTACTTAGATTATATCACATATAATAAAAATATTTAAAGGTTTTCATAAATTAACAATATTAATATATTAGCACAAATATAAATATTCCCTTTATTTAGTAATGCTATAATAAAAAAAATCCTTTTTGTTTCTTTTCTTCTCACAAAGCAGACGAAAGTAAACTAAATTGTTCTGGTTCGGAGTCGTGCAATGAATATCAAAACCTCATTGTTAATATAGTAAAGCCAGGGCAACCGCATCAAAAACCTGTTTATGCCATTTCATGCATCTGTAGGGGCGAACACACGGATTCACCCAAAATTAAAAGTAAAAAATAATGTAACCCGTAACTGACTTGTAATTCGTAACTGTCCTTTAGGACGAAGTAACTGTAGATAGTCCTTTTCTTACTTCAATGCATCAGTTATAAATCCTTTCGTAGGGAATATCTGATTCAATAATCTTTTCACACTTTGCTTTTCTTCGGTAGTGGCCTGAGAACATACGCGAACTATTTCTTCCAACTTTGCTTCACCGATCAACGATACCAATGGAGATGAAGGGCGGGTATCATATAATTGTTTCAGATCGTTAAGAGATTCTATTATCCTTATTCTTCCCCGCGATGGATTAGCCGCCATTTCGTCAAGTCCTGTACGATGATAGTTGTACCACATGGAGTGAAAATTTTTCGCCCCCTCATCGGTCAAAGCTACAGCCAAATCGTACCTGCTGCTATTCCTGCCCGAAAAGGGCTCCCATCCCTTTGTATTGAGGGATTGGGCCATATTAGCTATTTCCATGGCTTTGGCAAAATACGGAGCACCCCCACCTAAAGAAAAAGAATCGAAATCGAGCCCCAAAATAATATTTACATAATAAGATATGATTGCAACAAGATTATTGTCCACGTTTATATTACTATAATCCATCGATTGTCCGGGCGTATAACTAAATTCGAACTGGGTATCCCTGTAATTAATCAATGTGGTTACATAAGTGGAATTGTATACCGGACGCCTCGCCGTAATCTGAATTTCAGCAGAGTAAGTATGTTCGGACGGCATTTCATTGATAGATATTGTAACAGAGCAATCGATTCGTTCACGCCTGTTAAAAGTCGCGGTTGTCCATTTCTGATCGTTCAACAACTGATTGATAGCCGTTTCCATCGACGAAAACAAGTCTTTGTTTGCCGCAGGGATTTTCCTTGTGTTCAGTGTTAGCTTTGCATTAAGTTCCTGCGCATATCCGGCAACAGAAAATATAAATGGAAATAGCAGAATAAAGATTAGCCTCATATTATTCCAGATTATATGTTATACTTAGCACTTTAAACTCTGTCCGGCGATTGACCTGATCTGCCATTTCCTGTTGCCCGGGAGTCAACTTTTCAATAAATTCTTCTGTAAGAATATCTCCTTCCTTCAGAAAATCATATTTCTTTACAACGGCTTTAGTAACTACTTTCGGTACAGACTTCCCTTTACCTGCTGCGACAAGGCGATCCTTGGCAATACCAGCCTTAATTAAATAGTCAACAACAGATTCAGCTCGTCGCAACGAAAGCCTGTCGTTATATTCCATCGAACCTTTCCGGTCGGTATGTGCCGATAATTCTATCGTTACATTCGGATTATCGTTCAATAATGTTATCAGACCGTCCAGTTCTTCTTTCGATTCGGGACGTAAAGTGGCTTTATCATAGTCATAGAATATATTTTCCAGCACTACCGGTTTATTTATCGGAGTAAGTATGAAATCGACTAAATACGTCGAGTCTTTCTCCATATTCACAGTCTTTAAAGACATTCGTGTGTTCAGATGATTCGGTGCACTGGCCAGGAAAACATAATCGGTACCCCGGTTTACATCTAACTTATATGTACCATCATTCTTCCCTTGAAATCTTTTATTTGTACCGTCTCTGCCCACCATACGTATGGTAGCATTGGTAATAAATTCGTCATCCGTATCCACTATATAACCTTCAGCTATTGTAGTTATTACAGGATAGGCAAAAGTATAAATATGATCGAAGCCTTTAGCATCATTACGATTAGAACTGAAAAATCCGGATTCTTTCTCACCTTCGAAGGTGATCCCAAAATCATCGGCCATAGAGTTGACCGGCGACTTTAGATTCTCCACTGTCCACCTTTTAGATTTTTTATCGTAAACCGCCCTGTAAATATCCAATCCACCCATGCCAATATGTCCATCGGATGAAAAATAAAGCGTAGAATCATTCCTTACATAAGGGAACATCTCATCTCCCGCGGTATTAATATCAGCACCCAGATTTTCAACATATTCGACCAGGTCGCCTACCATACTTGCGCGCCAAATATCTTTGCCCCCATAGCCTCCGGGCATGTCGGACACAAAGTATAGAAAGTTGCCTGACGGGTCTATCGCAGGATGAGCAAATACGCTGGTGGTATCGCGTTTGTTTATTTCAATTTTAGTACCTGCTCCCCATGATCCGCCTGAACGGTACGAAACATAAACCGAAGGCAGGGACACAGAGACTGAATCGGCCCGGGCCTGCGTATAACACATAGCTGTACCTTGTGATGAAAACGATACGGCGCCTTCGTCTCCATTTGTATTTATTGGTGAATCCACATGTTCGGGACTCATCCAATTGCCACTCTCATCTTTGCGAGACATGAAAATATCATTCAAGCTGGCTCCGGTTATATTACTTATAGTGTCTCCGACAACACCTTTGCGATTAGATGTAAAATATACCTGATCATAATCGGGAGGTAATAATGCAGGACTAAATTCTCCCCGATTAGAATTTAGCAGTTCTATCCGCTTTATAGTATAGAGGGTGGGATTAGCTTTCCATTCAGGAGCCAGTTTCGACCCCTCAAGCCCATTCCGGGCAAATTCATTTTCAGGATATAGCTTAAGAAAGTCATTGTAATAGCGTATAGCCTCCTTGTAATCTCCTGATTTTTGCAACGAGCGTGCATATTGTAAAGTGACAATACTGTCGTTTACTTTATAACGTATAGCATTGGCATATGCAGCATTTGCCCGCAAAGGATTATTGATCAACCGGTAACTTTCCGCCATTCTTAAAGCAACTTCACCCCGTAACTCCCTTTTTTTAGGTGATGTCCGGCGATATATCTGACGGTACATGTCTGCTGCGGCAAAATATTCGCCTTGCGCAAACTTCCTGTCGGCATCTTCCAGTTTTATTTGTTTGCAAGACCAAGCAAACAGCAAAAAAACAATAGCTCCGGGTATGTAAGATATGTATCTTTTCAAGAATGTTTCTCTTTAATGATCAATTAGTCTACAAATATAACTCATATCCTGATAGAATATTGCTTGTAGACAGAATGAAGATAAGGGTTTTGTGCGAAAGAAAAAACTCCGTAATACGAAAAACGTACTACGGAGTTTTTTCATATAAGATATTATTTCTTTTCTTTCAATGCTGCAAAGATCAAAGCTTCAAGTTCTTCAGCCAGTTCAGGGTTATCCCTTACGGTCTCTTTAGCAGCTTCGCGGCCTTGTCCCAGCTTTGTGTCGTTGTAGCTGTACCATGATCCGCTTTTCTTTATGATACCGAGATCTGCGCCCAAATCTATTATCTCTCCGGATCGGGAAATTCCTTCGCCATACATAATATCGAATTCAGCCTTACGGAAAGGAGGGGCTACTTTATTTTTGGCCACTTTTACCCTTGTTTGACTGCCCTTCACCTCTTCACCATCTTTCAGTTGCCCTATACGGCGGATGTCAAGACGTACAGATGAATAATATTTCAGTGCATTACCTCCTGTCGTTGTCTCGGGAGAACCAAACATCACTCCGATCTTATCGCGCAACTGGTTGATGAATATACAAGTCGTACTTGTTTTGCTGATTGCTGCCGTAAGCTTACGTAAAGCTTGAGACATCAGGCGAGCCTGTAATCCCATCTTAGAATCACCCATTTCACCTTCCAGTTCTGCTTTCGGTGTCAGCGCTGCAACCGAGTCAATTACAATAATATCGATAGCCGACGAACGGATCAATTGTTCCGTTATTTCGAGAGCCTGTTCTCCGCTGTCGGGTTGAGATATATATAGATTCTCTATGTCCACACCCAACTTTTCGGCATAGAAACGATCAAAAGCATGCTCTGCATCTATAAATGCAGCTATACCTCCTGCTTTTTGCGCCTCGGCAATCGCATGTATAGCCAGAGTTGTTTTACCGGACGATTCGGGTCCATATATTTCAATTACTCTTCCGCGCGGATATCCTCCTACACCGAGGGCAGCATTTAATGCTATTGACCCAGTGGGAATAACGGCAACTTCATCAACCTTCTCATCGCCCATCTTCATAATAGAGCCCTTGCCATAACTCTTTTCTATCTTATCCATCGCGGCGTGCAAAGCCTTTAGCTTTTCCGTATTCGGCGCCGCTTTTTTACCGTCTTTTTCTTCTGCCATTATTTCTCTGATTTCAATTAATTATTTTAGATTCAATATTTGCGCTGCATGTTCTTTTGTCTTTATTTCTTTCGGTGCTATAATATTCTCTATTATACCTGATTCATTTATTAAAAAAGTAGTACGGAATGTTCCCATATATTTCCGCCCGGCTAAAGTTTTTTCACCCCAGACACCAAATAATCCGACAAGGCGTTTATCCGCGTCAGCTATTAATGGAAAAAGTAGCTGCTGTTTTTCGATAAACTTCTGATGCGACGTTTCATTATCGACACTCACCCCTAATATCTGATATCCGGCTTTGCGTAATTCGCTGAAATTATCTCTGAAACTACACGCCTCTGCTGTACAGCCCGGAGTATTATCTTTCGGATAAAAGTACAACACAAGTTTTTTGCCTGCAAAATCACCGGCTTTTAATTCTTTCCCGTTTTGGTCTTTTCCCAATATATCAGGTATCTTATCTCCTATTGTTAACGCCATGTTATTTCTTTTTTTTACTATTCACATAAAAAGTCTTTTCATATATATCCTTCTTATCTCTAACTGTATTTCTCAGGTCTATGGCTTCGTTAGATATATCTGTAAATTTAATAGAAGCCTTATTGTAAGTTTCTGCGGCGGAATCCTTATCTGCGCCCAAAACTCCAAGAGTCTCCAATGATTCTATTTTTTCTTTTACTGCAATTATATATTTTATAACAGCCTGTTGGTATTCATCCCCACCCTGATGTACAGGTGTGCCTGTAACAACATCGAGGCAATTCTGAATTCCTCTCATAGCTTTTCCTTTCTCATTCTTTATACTAATCGCATTTAGTTTTCCATCCCACACCATTTGTATTGTACTCTCATATTCGGTATAGAATGCATCCGCGTCATTAACAGCATCTAATAGCATATAGTTATAAGTAGTTTTAGAGTCAGCTTTTTTACTTTTTTCTACTATTCGTTTCGATGCTGTACCTTTATTCTCTTGAGCACATATTCCAATAACGCTCAAAATAGATAATGTAATCAATAAATACTTTTTCATATCGATTTTGTTAGTGTTAGTGTTTGTGTTTGTCTTTCTTATTTGGTCTCAAACCATTTTTCATTTTTGGGAGGAACATAGTTCTCCATCTTCAATAGAAGCTTGTCTATAATATTATCTACAATTAATAAATCCCGGTATTCTTCTTTCAGGAAACCCTTCTCAATCATTATTTCTGATAAAGCGATCAAAGGATCGTAAAAGCCCTCTATATTAAGCAAAGCAACAGGTTTTTTATGCAATGATAATTGTCCCCATGTCAGCATTTCAAAGAGCTCTTCCATTGTCCCGTAACCTCCGGGCAAGGCAATAACAGCATCACATAGCTTATTCATCATTGCTTTTCGCTCGTGCATTGTATCTACTATATATATCTGCGACAAGCGCTTATGCTCCAACTCTTTTTCTTGCAGGAATCCCGGAAGAACTCCTATAACTTCTCCACCTTCGCTTAAGGCTCCATCGGCAACTGCTCCCATTAGCCCTACGTGCGCCCCACCATATACGATCCCATAACCTTTACGTGCTATTGTTCTCCCTAAAATAGTAGCTTGTTCAGTAAATATTTTTTCTGCGCCAGAAGAGGAGCCGCAAAAAACTGATATATATTTCATTTATTATAATCAATGATCATCTAACAAAGATAATAATAATCTTATATAAATTTAGCAAAGAAAGTCCCTGTTGAAAACTTTTGAAACATTATATTTGTCAAAACAATTAATTTCACATTTGATAGATATAATTTATAAGAAATTTAAAATGAAATATATTTCTTTCTTATTTGTAAGCCTATTTCTACTTTCGGGTTGCAGATCGCTATTTCAAAACAAAAGCAAACAGGAAGGCTGGTTTAATATTGTAGTAACTGACGGGATAGAAGTCTTTACGGATACAACAAGTATCCGGTTTGAAGGATCTGTGGCTTACGCCCGGGAGAAAAGAGTCTATACAACAGACAAAAGCAGAGCAACTTATATCGAAAAAATAAAGAAAGAGTATACCAAGATGGGGAAGCCGGAAAATGCGGATAAGTGGAAAGACTTCAACTTTTGTATTTATAATTGTTTGTATGAATGTACAAACAAACGTTTTCGGGTTTTGTCCGTCGAAGATTACGATTCGAATGGGAAATTAATACAGATAACACCACCCAAAAAGCCCTTTGTATGGTTAAACGTAGATACAGAAACGGTTGGAGACTATACTTTCTTTTTTGTGTGTGACTATCGGAAATGATTTTATATTTTTGTAGTTGAATTTATAAGATAGCAGATGCTTGCAATTATTGTTTCGTGGATTTCCATATCTATTGTATTTCTATCTTTCGGAGATTTTTTTGTTTTCATATACAACAAACTGGGCAAACAAAATGAAAGATACGGACTCACCGATACATTCCTATTAGGAATGTGCTTTACACTTATACCTTTATCCATCTTGTCATTCCGGTTCCCATCCAACCAATATATTCTTCTATCATACCTTTTACCCAGCATTATATATTGGGCATTAAGGAAAGAACATTTCGGGAATATACTAAAACAGTCCAGACAAAGGCTCCAACGTTTCAAGACTTTACAATTAATCGCTTTTATTATTCCTGTTTTGGCAATAATGGTAGCTATCTTGTGGCAAGTAGGAGTTTTTGATTCCCTTTTTTATCATCAACAGAATATACGTTGGAATGAGGAGTTTGCTATCGTTCCCGGATTGGGAAACCTGGAACATAGATTCGCCTTTAATTCTAACTATCTTTTACTTTCGGCTATCTTTAGCTTCCGTTTTTTATTCGGGGAAGCTGTTTACAGTCTGCATGTCCTGGTTCTCGTGTACGTTCTCTGCTGGATATTAAAAGAAATATTCACATCCGGATTCGAAATAAAAAGACTGTTGCTACTAATTGTCTTCACCGGATATATCTTTACTTTTGGCTACAGCCTGGCATCTACTTCGACAGACGCAATACCTAATATCGTTTCATTCTATCTGATTTCGAGGCTATTGCTGTATCCTGATTCAATAAAGGGAAAATTATTGTTCTATGTCTGTATTCCCACAGTTCTTCTCACATTTAAAATAAATATATTGCCATTATCACTGCTTTCACTGGTTGCAATCTATTATTTCTTCAAAGCAAAGCAGTACAAGGCTATTACCATTACCCTCTCAACTGCTACTATTATAGTCGTTTTGTGGTTAATAAGAAATGTCATCATATCGGGATATCTGATTTTCCCATTCTCAGGAATAGATATATTTACCGTAGATTGGAAAATACCGGAAGGCGTAGCCATAGAAGAAGTCGATTTCATTAAATCGTGTGCAATACGTATTTTCAATGACTTAATTAATCATCTGACTACTTTTAGCTTTACTATAGAAGCCATAAAAAACTGGCTTATCAGCTTTATTTTCGTAGGTTCTGCTGTTATTTCCCCGTTCGTGGTAGTATATAATCTTATAAGGAAAAAATATTTGAACAAGATTATATATTTAGCATATATCAGCCTGGTATTAATCTTTACAGTTTGGTATATCGGAGGCCCGGACCCGCGATTTATCGGTGGAGCATTATTCGTAATGTTTTACTTTATAATATACCTATTGTTAGAAAAAAAAGAGGAAAAACATTTAAAAAAGACAGGTATACTTATTGTCGGATTATTTGTTGTCACAATGGCAGCGTGGCCTGTTGTCCGCACCGGTAAGTTTATGAAAATGTTCAATCTGTCATTGGCACATCGTGAGAATCAACGTCCGGTAAGTGATATTTTGTTGCGTCCCTATCCGTATAGAGAATTATTAAGGTCTGCGGGCATATACAAAGACAGCTTTTACGAATATCATATAAGTAAAGATGTTTCAGTATATATAAGTGAGTCTCCGGAGGTACTCAACGGCAGATATGTTTGTTTCGACAGCCCATTTCCTTGCACTATTTCGGCTTTCGATGCAGGAATAAAATATTTGGACGTAACAGAGATTGAAGCTCGGGGAAAGTCTCTGCAAGACGGTTTCAGATTAAAAGGAAACAACTAACTTTCTTCCTTTATACGTATCAATCGCATTATTATTTTGTCCGGGTCTTCTTTATCGGTTATAACAAGTATATCATCCTTAAAAAGGATATTCTGAACTTTTTGCTTACCATAGCGGTCAGTTACAGTTATTTCGTTTCCATTTATTGTATAAACACCTATAAATTCTTCTTTATCAACAATCCCGTTTTTCCGTATTTCCAGATATACCGAGTCATGGTTGATACGTAGTTCCGGCGCGACAATCGTATCTCCAAACATAATAATAGCTGTATCCTGATTACCATCCATCTCCATAGCCCACCTACCGGATATATTCGGTTTACTACTACATGCCATAATGATGAACAGCAGAGAAAAACAAGAAAACAGTTGTTTCATATCAGATTATAAAATGCAAGTGCAAGTTATAAAAATAACTGATATTCTATTCCTTTTTTGAATATATAAAATGAAAATATCCCCGACAGACCAATAAACAATCTAATTTCCTTCGTTGTTATTAATAATAAATACCTATATTTGTTAAACAAGGATTGTCTAATTCATTAAATCAACACATTATGAGAGGATTTCTATTAGGATTGGTTGTCGGCGCATTGGGTGTATATGCAGTAATAAAGTTGTCAGACGAGGAAACCAGAGAAGAATTACGCAGCAGATTGAGCAATACTGTGGGTAAAGCTAAAGAAGAATTAGATCATGGCTTAATTGTGGGTAGAAGCAAAGCGCTAAGAGCCGGAGTAAAAGCAAGACAGGAAATAAGAAAAGGGAAGCAAAAAATCAATCAGATAACCGGCGATGTTGCAGGAAGACTCGCTGAAGAATTTTCTGAAATAGAGACTAAGGCAAAAGCAAAAGCTTAATCCATCAAAATATTAAAGAAGAGGCTGTCCTAAAAGGTCTTTTAGGACAGCTTCTTTCTTATTATAAAAATTTGTCGTAGTTCTTATCTGGTTTCTATATTCCACTCCGTTTTATCTTCTTGGTGAGCAGGTTCCGGCAACGAGTCCGAAGACACAGGCCTGCGAAAAAAATTCACAAAGCTATTATATGTGCTTTCATAGTAAGCTTTATTAAACAGGATATCTGACCCTAATATAGCTTCGTCGCCATATTTTATTTTATTAGAAACTTTTGTATTACAGTTTTCCCTAGACGTTTCAGCGCCATATTTGGAACATTCCTGATAGAAAACAAAGAAACGGGATATATTCTTCTGTAACGATAATTTATATTGTATCACCATATAATTTGTGCGATATACAACCGCATCTTTATTTTCAGGAGTATCAATGGTCTTTTCACTAAGTTCTATCATATCCCTGAGAGTATTCCCAATGCCGGCATATGCTATTACCGGAAAGCGAAGAATAGATGACCTTTCCAATGCAACCAATGTATTCAAATAAGCTTCTTTGGATATCAGATAATATGATGCCCCTGCATATTTTTCGAAGCGGGTAATCAGTATATAGTCCTTATCTCTGTACTTAAAATTACGCATTTCGTATTTTCCAACAGTTTCAAACGTATAGCTATGATTGTTATCAGTCACCCATTCCCCTTCAGTATTTAAATACCAACCTTCTATATCAGACAATTGAGCTATCGGCGCTGAAACAATGGCTGTTTCTTTCGCCGGCCTGTCGTTTATTGCGGCAATCGTATCTTGCACCGGAACGTGCTGCACACTATTACCAATAGAATCTCCGGTTTGTGAAACCTGCTTTTGATCCGTAAGATTAAAATCCTCCTCTTTAGGTTTTGCCGGAATTCTATCTACTATACCATCCTCAACAGATTGCGCTATACCGGAAGGGGAAACTGTAACATTTCCAAGATCGAATTCACCCGTTTCGGCTTGAGAAGAAACAGGTAACAAAATTTGTTGAATATCTTTCAGGTTTGTTTCAAAATAGCTTTCCTTTAGACTTTCATCTTTTATCAAAGAAGCTTGTTCGGGCAGTCTAAACCGGACAACATCCTCGTTATCTACATGTTGGGCATTCAGATTTAAATTATAAACAGGGGATTTTTCAGCATCCAGAATCGACTGCTCCATCTGTCTCAATAATTTACCGGCGGTATATACTCCGTCGCTGTCTGACATATAACCAAAAGATGACGAATGTATAGTCAGAGTTTCTCCTGTTTTCTTTTGAATAGTAGAAACAATATTTGAATATGACCGGCCGGTCATCAAAAAATAGTATACCCGTCTTTCGCTTTGCCCGGCTGATATATAAGCTGTGGTTTCATAAAGTAAAGCATATATATCTTGCTTCCTATTTTTGAGAAGAGCAAATTGCAACCATTTAAAGTTCTGTGGAACTGAATATTTGGTCACCTCTGTTAATTCGGTATCGGATATTGCATTCTCATTTGAGATCCAGTTTCCCAGAATATCTAATTTCCATCCTTTAGCTGTCCTCAATTTATCAGACTGCGTTTCTATCATAGGCCGCTCGGACTGGTAGTTACGGCTTTGTCCCGATATTTTAGGTGTAGCGCCAATAATGAGTATTACCAGCACAAGAAGATTTATATATCTCATGATATTATGGTTTGTTTTATGTTTCTATTTTTTTACCAAACGGCACCAATGCCAAATGCACCAGTTTGAAATGTTGTTTACCAAAAGGAATGCCAATGATAGTGATACAAAAGAGAATCCCCCAAAACAAATGAGTGAGGGCTATCCAAAAGCCTCCTATTATAATCCATATGATGTTAAAAAAAAGACTTAAACATCCTATAGAACTCTTATTATCAACAACTTTACTTCCAAAAGGCCAAAGAGCGAGAATCCCCAATTTGAAAGCTTGTATACCAAAAGGAATACCTATTATGGTTATCAACATTAGAAAACCCGCAATAAAATATTCGAGAGCAATTATGAATCCTCCGAATATAACCCAAATAATATTACCTAATGTTTTCATGTTTTATATTATTCCGGCACAAATGTACGAAATACTTAGATATATAGATATTTGAAGAGGTAACTATTCATTTTTTTATATTTACGTTTGAAACTTTTCGTCTTCCTATTTTGTTTATTAGATAAAAAATAGATATTATATAGAATAAAGATTTATGGATTTCATAAACAATAAATTAACCACAGAGTTTACGGAGTTATGGTTCACGGTGTATCACGGTGTAACTCCGTGATATTTAACTCGGTGCAACTCTGTGTTTAAAAAATCAACTATGTATAAACACCTGTAAATAAATAGAATAATCTTTTATTAAATATAAACTCTAATAAACAATTACATTAACACTTGATTTTGGAAATTATGAAAGAATTGAAGAAAGCGATCGAAAATCGTAGAACGTATTATAACATCAGCGACAAAAGCCCTATATCCGACGATCAGATAAAAGAAATTATAGACTTTGCCGTATTACATGTGCCATCTGCATTTAACTCCCAGTCAGCAAGAGTTGTCCTATTGTTAGGCGACCATCACAAAAAACTATGGAATATAGTTAAAGATGTATTGAAAAAGCTTGTCCCTGCTGACGCTTTCCCTGCCACCGAAGCTAAAATAGACGGCGCTTTTGCTGCGGGATATGGAACAGTTTTATTTTTTGAAGACCAAAACGTAGTAGAAGGTTTGCAAAATGCCTTTGCTACATACAGCGAGAACTTTCCCGTTTGGTCGCAACACACTTCGGCCATGCATCAGTTTGCTATCTGGACAATGCTTGAGGAAGCCGGGCTAGGCGCTTCTCTTCAGCATTACAATCCAATAATAGATGAAGCAGTTGCTAAGGAATGGAAAATAAGTCCCAAATGGAAATTAATTGCCCAAATGCCATTCGGAACTCCGGCTGGTGAGCCTGGCTCTAAAGAATTTCAGCCGTTGGAAAACAGAGTATCTGTTTTCAAATAAACACTTGTTATTTTAAAGATGGAGGCCTGATCGGAAGATCAGGCTTTTCGTTTGTTATAGAGATTTAGCCTTCAAAAGAAATAAGTAAAATTAAGCTTGCACGATCTATTGTATAATTGCAAGGTTGCCGCGCCGGCACGAAAAACAAGTCCTTCAAAGACCAGTGCACTCATCAGGTTATTTTCAAACTCATCGGTGATGCCCTGTATATTATCTATCAGTTCCTGCGTATCTTTCCAGCGGCGTTTAGCATAGTCTATCGCCTCCTGTTTGCCGCGCTCTATCTCCTGTTCCTTTGCCGGTATTTCATTCAGGATATTGCCTAACGATTTACCCGATACGTTGTTCGAGATGGTGATCTGGGGCTGCTGAAAGCAAAAAGCCCGGACGAAATATCCGGGCCTGATGAATCAAACATCAAAAAAAAAACTTACATTTGCAATAACAAACATGAAACTAAACTATTATGAAAAAGATACTTTACATACTATTCACCATCAGCCTCTTTACTGCTTGCTCTTCCAGCGACGAGGAGAACCAAGAGCCAATACAGGATTATACGAGCTTTGCGGTAAAAAACACATTTAAACGTGTTTGTAAAAACGTTGTTGCAGGATATGAATCATCAGATAATACTCTTAAAGAGATAGCAAACTTAGGAAACTTAGCTGCTGGCGAAACCTCAAAAGAAATTAAAGTCAACTTTACAAATATCAAAGAGATACTGTTATTTGAAGGAGCATTGTCAAGTGGAAAATATTCAGATGTTCTTATTCTGACAGATTATAAAAAGTTTCCCTTAAAAGAAAATACAAAAAATATTTATACAATGCCAGAAGATTTAATTATGGAACTCTCTAATGTAAATCATACAGACCCTACACAATATCCACAAAAACAATAGCTACAAATTATATCATATCAATTTAGAATTTGAATTTACTAATCAACCATACATCATAATTCGCTGTACTATCGGAAAGACCATCCATAAACACGCACATAGCAGTCCATCCTTCTCCCACGTCAATATAATCATTAGGAGTGCTATCATCATATAGTCTTTGTCCAGTATTCGGGTATATTCTAATCGATCCCGGATTCAATTGCTTTAAGAATATAGTAGTTCCTCTATCCGCTTTGGCAGGTAAATAAACATTCTTTTGTGAAGACGCAAAAGAAACAACCATACTTGTCCGAGAGTTCAAAATCGTATCAGAACTTGTATTACCAATAGTTGTCGTATTTAATACTAATCCATTAACTTTCAGATTATCAAACCACCCTCCATAGGCTGACGCAGGATTCGCCGAACTATTCGATGCTGTGCCGTAAACTCCAACGATACCCCATTCACTGCCCCACATATCCTTATCCATTTTGCCACGGCCAAGTCCCGCAATAGCCGCTTTCATAGATACACCTGTAGACGCAGGAAGGGTGTCAATTCCGGCTCTGTTTGCAAATACTCCTTGCGAAGATAAACCCGAATAGATTGATCGCTACAAAACCTTTCGGCGGCAACCATTTATTATAAATTATTTTCATATCTTTACAGTCTTAATATTTAACTAATTATGAAAAAACTATTTACGTTTATATTACTTGCTACGTTCTTTATATCTTGTAGTTCTGACGATGATAATAATACTCAGGACTATACTAGCTTTGTTGTTACGCTTCAAAATACAGAAAGCTCTGATCTTATTTTGACTAATTGTGTAGCTGGTTGCAAAAAAGATGGTAAATATATTAAGCTGGGTGATTTAGGCGACCTGTCAAAAGGAAAACAGTCTAAGGAAATAACAATAACGGACAATTCTGTTACAGATGTATACATTTTCACAGACTATAATGCCGTTAATAGATTAGACATATTATTTAAATTGAATAAAAATCAAAAAAACATATTTGAAATACCTAAAGGAACTAAAGGTATAGGAGTAACAGACAAAACAGACCCTACTCAATACCCTCAATAATATAAGCCCCATGACGGCATAAGTGGTCGGAAGAAATTTCGATCACTTTTTTATCTACGTTTTAAAGAAAATGGAAGGGTCTCCCCAGGAGTGGTCGGAAGATTTTTCTTCCGACCACTCCTGCCATGACGGGGCTTTTTTTATTGTACAATCCTTAATGTTCCGTTATCATTCCAGACTTGACCTTTCTTTAAACCTGTACTCGTCGTCGGTAGATTATTAGCAAACAGCATAAGAGTACCAGTACCCATATACGCTGCTAACCTAGGTCTGTTAATCTCTTGTGTTGGCGAGCCGTCGCCATCATACCCCATTATAAAATGAGGTTCTTGCCATAGTCCAGAAGATAAATACATACCTATTTACCTGAGTTCCGTTTAAGAAAATCAATAAGAAAGTTGGTAAGTAAGAAATAATTTTGTATCTTTATAGTTGATAATCAATAAATTAAACAAATATATGAGCTTACTTACCAACGATAAAATTACGGA
>NZ_BAAHWU010000062.1:0-15243 GCF_054601275.1 Dysgonomonas reticulitermitis
CTTCTATCTTTATTAGGTATTGACGGTATAATACCCTTCTTTAAATGAAAAATTAAAAGTGAAAAATTAAATTCTTCATTCCTCATTCTTCATTCTATTGTACTACACTCTTAATGTTGTTATTTCAGTTCCTTCAAAGATCGCTTTGTTTTTTCGCTTAATCCGTAGGGTAATCCTAATCCTTATATTAAACAAAGGTGGTTGATAATCCCATTCCGGTAATCCCAAATCCCTGTATCCGCTCGATTAACCAGTACCATTGGGTGGCAAAGCGGGTGCAAAGATAAAAAAGAAATCATCATAGTTCCAAATAAAAAAGAGATAATATTTCAATTATTTTGCAACAAAATTTCAACAACCTTATTATCAATCCACTATAAAGCCATATTAATTTCCAGCAAAATACTTACAATAGAGTGTTAAGCCGCACTCTTCACATTTGGGTTTACGAGCTTGGCAAATATATCTTCCATGCAATATTAACCAATGATGGGCTCTTGATAAATATTTAGCCGGAATATGCTTTATTAATTCTTTTTCTGTCTGTTGCGGATTCTTCGAATCATCTGTTAATCCTATGCGATTAGATACTCTGAAAACATGTGTATCGACAGGCATCGCAGGTTTATCAAAGGCCACAATGAGCATAACGTTCGCCGTTTTACGTCCAACTCCGGGAATAGATTCTAATTCTTCTAATGTACCGGGTACTTTTCCTCCAAAATCATCAACTAACTTTCGAGCCATACCAACTAAATTTTTAGCCTTATTGTTGGGGTATGAAACACTCTTGATATATTCATACACAGCATCCGGTGTAGAAACGGCCATTACTTCCGGTGTAGGGTATGCTTGAAAAAGAGGAGGAGTAACCATATTAACACGCTTATCGGTACACTGAGCGGACAAAATAACAGCAATAAGCAAGTGAAATGGGCTATCGTAATGCAACTCTGTTTCCACAGTTGGCATATTCTGTTCAAACCAGCGAATAACACCAGCATAACGATCTTTCTTTGTCATAAATATTTCTCTTTAAAACAAAAAATCCCTTACAGTTTTTCTATAAGGGACTTTTTTCTACGTATATTTTTTTACCAGAATTTCACCCTATTGTCTCTCACATTCATTTTATCCTTCAATACAAACATAGCCTGCGACATCAATTGATAGAAATTATTTTGACGTGCTATTTGTTTTGCCTGCACAGGATCGAATGTATTTGTATTTTCCGTTTTTTCAGTAATATTGAGAACATAAACTCCAGCATTACCTTTCAACGGTTGTTCTAATTTATTTACCTCTCCCAACTTAGCATACACATTCAATATAGGTTCATATCCTACACCAGATATATTATTTGTTTGGAATGTTACGAAACTAACTGTATCTATACGGCTCGACATTGCTCCCGCGTATGCCTCCAGAGATGTTAGGTTCTTTGATTTCAAATCGGCAATAATCTTTTCGGCTTTCTTATTATTAATCAATTCGGTCTTCAACATAGCTGATACTTCTGAAACAGGCATATAGTCTCCTTTGATTTCCTCTTTAACAATAGCTATAATCCTCTTATCCGACAAATCGAATTTCTTTACAGAACCTTTTTTATCATTAAATGCCCAATGAATAACCTGACGAGATCCAGATGCTTGTCCCAAAGACATTTCAGATGGAGAAATAACAACATTTGGAACAAGATTGTAGCCTTTTCCCTGAGCAGCTTTATCAAAATTCTCAAGATTCCCATTTTCAGAGACAAATTGATTTAACTCATTATCTATTGCATTCTGAGTTTTATCACTCACGATAACAGGCATTTGAACAATGGCCAATTTTACTTTAGGTACCGGATTTGTCTTTTCTTCTATATATACAAGTTGAGTCTGCCCGTTAGCCGTCAGATTTAGAATTTCGCCTTTAGACGCTCCAAAGGTTTTTTTTACAAAATCCGGACCTGCACCTGCTATCATCATTTCTGTAACCCAAACGGAGTTAGAACCCGGCATTGTCTCATTTGCCAGAGTTATAAAATCTTTTCCTCCTTTTACCACATTAAGCAAACTGTCGGAAATGTGAGTAGCGATCTTCGGATCTAATCCTTGCGGTAATGGAATTATGCGAACTTTTACAGAGTCTGCGGCGGATGTTTTGTCAATAAGTTTATACAACACATATGATTGACCACTGCGCTCCGGCTCGGTTACTTGTCCGATTGTAGCCGACTGTGCAAAATTCTTTATATCCAAAGGTAAGCTAGACAAAGAAATATATGCGTCTGTAAATGGAGCTGAAGAATATTCGCTAACCAATGCAGCAGGGTTCTCAGCGGTAAGCATTTTTTCATATACTGTGTTCATTTCTTTTGCCACAGCTTCGAAATCTTCATCGCTAGGTATTACGTCTTTTACAAAGTATGATATTTTACGTAAATCAGTATCTAGTTTGAAGTTGTTCTTACGCAATTCGTAAAGATCTTTAATCTCCTTGTCTGTAACCTCCTTTGCTACTATCGAATCAGGAATCGTTGCATATCGTTGAAGAACGTAGGCTATATTAGACTGAGTCTTAGAATCTTCAAACACGGCTTTTGCATCAGTATTGCCAGGTAAAATAAGTCCTGCCACTAATGAAGAATATTTTTCTTGAAGCAGTTGATATTTAAGCATATGCTCGACAAATATCCAAATATCCTGCTTCATTAGCACATCCTGACGTGCCTGAACCGGCATATCCGGTGTTATTGTTGTTTTTACATCATTCATAAAATGAGTAAAATATGTTTTATCAAACTGACCGGTTTGAGGGTTTGCAAACATAGATGTAATTCCTTCGAGATTACCGGTTTGAGGATTTAACACCAAACGAAGACGTTGTAGAACAAATCCAAAATTAGGGCTATTTACCACATCATTAAGTTCAGCTGTAGTAACCGCCAAGCCCAATGAGCTGGCTTGTTCGTCCAACATCATTTCTGTTACCATCTGTTGATACGTTAACTCTCTGATAAAAGAAGATATTTCTTCTCCCAAACTGTTTTGACCTGTCACTGTCTTCTGGAAATTTTCCCATTGTTGGATTCTAGCCGAGTATTTTTCTGTAGAAACAACCTCCCCGTCAACAGTAAAAGCCTTGTTTTTACTTTGATTTACACTTGTCACAATCTCATTCCAAGGTATGACAAAGGCTAGCAATCCTACTGCAATAATCCCGATCAATAAGCCCGATTTGCTTCTAATTTTCTGTAAAGCAGCCATTTAATTAATTATTATTAGATATATTATTAGTTATTTTATTTCGATTAGCTTCTTTTAGCGCACGAAGATAATAAATTGAGATTAAATATCATTCATAAACTCGAAACTATTCTTGCTTTTCCTCACTGTTTTCTGCATCTTCGTTTACGTAGATTATGGTTTTTCCCGACGCCATTTCCCCGACATTCATAAATTTATAATTCGTCATTTGCTGATTAGCTTCGAACCCTGTACCTCTCAATGTCATTTGGCCAGGCCGATTTACAATCACCGGCATATTCGAATATACTTTTTGTTGCCGCTGGTCCCAATACAATTCATCACTGGAGAAAGTTTCATCTTTCTTGTTATGAATGAAAACATTTCCTTTGAACTTATACACCTTACGCTGTGTATAATTCCAGACAGTATCGGCCTTTACAGTTGCAACAATATTAAACACCGAATCAAATTGTTCGAGATAGAACCCGTCGGGATATCTCCAGTGCGGATCTTTGGCACGGTCAAATATTTCCCATGTTTCGGCTATTATTTTATAACGAATAAGACCTGAATCGGAAATCAACATGGTATCGTTATGTGTCAACATAGTCGGCGTTGTTTCATTATCATTAATAAAGCTAACGGTATTTTTAACCTCCTTATTACAAGACATAAAAACAATACCCACAACTAAAGAAAAGAACGTTGTAAGAGGAAAATATTTTTTATTTATCAAGTAAAGCAACATGTATGTTATAAAAACAATAAGCCCCAATAATATATATTGAGGCTAAGATTATATTAAATTTAGTCGATCTTCTTCCTGAAAAACCAAAACTCGTTGATATTCATATTTAGAGATACCCCAAAATATTGTTCACTGATCATATTACTTATCTTAGGCTTCACCTTTTTATATTCAAAGTTTATATTAATATATGAAAGTCTTCCTCCTAAGTTATCCCTTATAGGGAATCCAAAACCCAGAGTAGCTCCATACTCGTCATAGCCTTTGACTTTATTATCGGAGTTTATCACATTCATATAAGAGTTGCTATAGTTAAGACCACCTCTGAATTTAACCCGTTTGAAAAAACTACGATCGTATGGATCAATCATATATTCAGCACCAACCGCATATTTCCATCTATCATTAAATCGATCGCTCTGGCTTAAACCATCCCCCATATACCCGGAGTATTTTACATCATTCCATTTCTGATACGTAATATCTGCCCCCATGATAAGTTTATTATCTCGATTTAAAGAAAAGCCGGCTCCATATGTCGCAGGAATCCCTGCATCTACACCATTCTGTGTAATAGTATCTGCTGATACAGAAGCGCCTGAACTATTCAGCTCATAATGCAGGTTTTCATAGTCTCCTTTAGAATTGATCTTAGGAGAATATACAGCACCAATAGTAAGCTTATCTTTTTTAGACAATGTTAATTCATATTGTAATCCCAGATCAAACTTATATGTATTCAATTTTAGCCTGGAGTACTCTACAGATGTATAACTATTACTAGACCCTATAGAAGGCAAACTCCGTACATGTTCGACAGTACCAAACAAATAAGAAGCATTAGCTCCTAACGAAAGGCCCGTTCCGGGTAATTTGTAGCCTGCTCCCAAATAGACCTGACTTAGACCGCCGGAACCAGAAAAAGATTTAATATAAGATAAGTCATTGGTAGTTTCTGTACTGCCAAACTTATATCCTACTGACGAATAAGGAAGAATTCCGGCGCTTACACCTAATCCTCTTGCTAATGGTATCAGTATTGTAATATAGTCAAGTCCACCATTATAATGGTTTTTAGAGTTGATACCATCGCTCAATTTACCATACGTAGAATATATACCTATATCAAACAAAAATGTTAAAGAATCGACACGTGAATGTGACGCCGGATTCATAGGGTTAGCACTCTGGGCATGGCGCAATCCGTATCCGATACCTCCCATCGCTTTTGACGGACCTACAGCCTGGTCTCTTAATATTCCATAACCATATCTACTGTAAGGTGAGTTTGTTTCTTGTGCTCCGACCGAGCTTGCCAGACATGCTATAATAGCTATAAAAAGAAGTTTTTTATTCTTCAACATTATAATTTAGATAGGGTTTATCATTAATTAAATTACCAATAGAATTACTTTTCGCATTCTCATCTATAAACAAAAAAAATACAGAATTATTATCTGCCTACTGAAAAAACTAATCTAAAAATCAGTTTCAAGACTTAGAGCCTGTTTAAATTTTATCAAAACATATTATTATAGCTCTTTTTTCGTTCATTTTCAGTCTCTTTTTATCTGATTTTTCCCTTTCTTCAGCTTGAATAGCCCGCTATTCGCTCTTCAGAAAAGAAAAAATCATTCTAAAAATAGTTCTGAAAATCGGAACGAATAAAATTTAAACAGGTTCTTACAATCTTGTATCAAGATAAGATTATAGATGAAATTTGTGCAAAGTAAATTAAAAAAACTTACTTAACCGTGTTTTTAAATAAAATGTCATATTTTTTTTACCTTAAAAAGGTTAATTATCCTTATTTTAATAACTTTGCGGTCAATACACATATAATGGAGATTAGAGCGGGTCGAAACATAAACAAATTATACAAAAAAATAGAGCCATTTAAAGATATTATTTGGTTCTTATCTTTATTCCTAATCTTCGAATTTATTTGGAAATTATGTGTCCATCAAGGTGAAAACGAAAGAACTCTTTTGGTATTAGGAAAAGATTTGACATCCTATACTGATGGAATATGCTTATGGACAGCAGAATCGGTACATTGGTTTGTTCACGACTTATTGGGATATAATGACTTTTACTTAAACGGAATAACACTCCAATTCAAAAACTCCGTACCTATCGATATTATATGGGGATGTACAGGGCTGAAACAGCTTTTTATGTTTGCATTCATCCTTATATTTTACTTTGGTCCGCGAAAAAAGAAATATTGGTATATTCCCATGTCGCTAGCGATACTCGTATTTATAAATATCCTCAGGCTATCCATCATATTCATTATTATAAAAGATCCGTTTCCTGAATGGTTTATATCATTTAACGAATGGTACAACAACAGAACGTGGAATAACTCGGCAGCCGGCTATCTGCAATTTTATAAAGATTGGTTTAATGTATTCCATCGTGACATATTTACCTGGATATATTATGATGGAGTAATCTTTATTTTATGGTTGATCTGGGAAGAAAAAATACGGAAACCTTATGCGCAATTGAAACAATCAAATACGATGGGAAAGACCTGACACATTTCACTTTATTACTTTGATCGAACCACGATAACGAGTCTTAAACCTAATATTATAATATGGCGCCAGAAAATCTAACAATGGTAGGGAAAAGATAAATTTTCCGGAATTAAAATGCCTGGCAGATTTTGTTAATACAACATATTGGATGCATAAACGAAGTAAAAAAAAGAATATGGTTATTCCCAGCAAAGCCCAATGCTGAAGAATAGCACTATATGCAATAAGCCCGATAAACAATAAATAAAAAATACTTCTGGAGAAACTTTCGATACCGAATATCACAGGCGCATTGCCTTTTAAGTAAGTTTTAGACAGAGAATAGGATCTTTTTATCTGCTTCCATAGCGAGAACTCTTGCATTCCGGTTTCAATAAAACTATCTTGCGACAACGACACAGAAGTATTATCCTTAGTTATTATTTCATTTATTAGTATTTCCTCGGCCGTCTCTAAATGCAAATTAGACGCAAACCCTTTATTATCAAAAAATAAATGCTTACGAAAAGCTATATTACGTAAAACACCTACGTAGGGATCTCCCTTTACCGCGCTCGAAAGATATTGCATACTGAAAATATGATTATCAAACCGAGCCATACGATTATAGAAACGGTTTTTCTTTTGATAAAAAGAATATCCTAACACCACTTCTTTATTTTCTGAAAAACCGCTTACCATAGAACTTATCCATTTGTCGGATAAAGGTTTACAATATGGTTGGGTAAATAACAGTATATCTCCTTTGGCGGCTTTAACACCTAATGTCAGAGCCAATTTATACCGGCTTAACATCTTGTCATTAGAGTATGGCAGATATGTGTGGTACAAGTTAGGATAATTCAGTTCCATCGATGTCAGCAACACATCACTTTCATCTGTCGATCCATTGTTTACAACAATAACTTCAAAATCAGGATAGTCCTGATTAAGTATAGCGGGCAGGTTCTCAGTCAATGAATCTACTTCGTTTTCAGAAATAATAATAACCGATACTTTTAGCTTCGACTTATCAGAAAGGCCTTCGTATGAGTCAAGATTTTTCACATAAGTATAAGGCTTCCGATAATAATTTAAATAATAAAATAATTGGATAAGAAACAAAAACACGAATAACAATATTCCAATTAGTTCTATTGTATCGAATCTGAAATAAGATAAGACCTGCTCTACCATTTCCATTATTAATAATGCAAAAAAGACAAGAGCCATATATCAATACGACCCTTGCTTTATTTAATTCGTAAACTATATTTTATCAGAGAAATATCCTTTTGGCAACTCCCGGCAATTGTACTGGGAAGCCATTATTTCCCCGTAAGCCCCCGCTGAGCGCAAGACCAACAGGTCGCCTCTTTCTGTTTCGTTCAGTTCATAATCCTTCGCGAAGAAGTCGGAGGACTCACATATAGGGCCAACAACGTCGTACTTCTTCACAGGAAGATCCGATGTTATGTTTTCAATTTTGTGATAAGCCTGATACAGCGCAGGACGAATAAGATCGGTCATACCGGCATCGACAATCACGAAGGATTTACTCTCGCCATGCTTAATGTAAGTCGTTTTTGTTACCAATGACCCACATTGGGCAACAATAGCGCGTCCTAATTCAAAGTGAGCTATTTGTCCGCTTCTCAGTTTAAGCTGCTTACTAAATAACTCAAAATATTCAGGAAAATTAGCAATCGGATTTTCATTTGGCTTTTCGTAATCAATGCCTAATCCTCCCCCTAAATTTATAAGTTCCAGCTTAACACCTTTTTCTTCGAAGAAATCCTGCAACTCATTGACTCTTGCGCACAATGGTTCAAATGTATGAGCATCTTCAATCTGAGAACCAATATGAAAATGGATTCCTATCAAATTGATATTCTTTAAAGATTTCAATGTATCCAATACACTATCAAGATGAGCCATACTGAATCCAAATTTATTTTCATTCAATCCGGTAGTAATATACTCATGAGTATGTGCGTCAACATTAGGATTTATACGTAGGGCAACTTGGGCTGTCTTACCTTTTTTAGCTGCAAGCTCATTGATTACCTCCAGTTCCGGCAGCGATTCTACATTAAAACAGAATATGTTAAGATCTAAAGCCAATGTTATTTCCTTATCGGTCTTACCTACTCCTGCAAACACTATCTTAGATGCAGGAAACCCGGCATTCACTGCGGTTTTCACCTCATTTCCGCTTACACAATCAGCGCCAAAACCTTCAGAAGCAATAAGTTCCAGTATACGGCGGTTGGCATTTGCCTTTACTGCATAGTGCTGAATAAATCCATATTTTTTAGTCTCTTCTTTTACGATTTTAAGTGTCTTCTTTAATAATTCAATATCGTAATAATAGAAAGGTGTTTCTATACCTTTTAGTTTATCAACAGGAAAATTTCCTTTTGTCATCTGAAATTCTAAGATTAATTAAACAATTTATCATTTAATATTTGAAGTGTCTTCTCTTTATCTTTTTTATTAATCAAAAACGAAAAATTATATTTACTGCCACCATAAGACAGCATTCTCACAGGAATATCCTTCATCGATCCCAGTATATTCGCGGCAAATCCGGTATGCTCCGATTCTAAGTCGCCGATAACGGATACTATAACCATATCTTTATCGACAGATACAGTCCCGTATTTTTTCAAATCATCTACTATATATTCCAGATTTTTATCCTCATCGATAGTCAGCGAAAATCCTATTTCGGATGTCGCCAGCATATCGATAGAAGTCTGGTAATTTTCGAAGACTTCTGTTACCCTGCGTAAAAAACCATGAGCGAGCAACATTCTACCCGACTTTATCTTTATAGCAGTAATATTATCTCTCGCTCCTACGGCCTTTATAACTCCTTCTTCCGTTTTATTAGAAATAACAGTTCCATTTGCTTCCGGATGCCCGGTATTCTTCAGGCAAACCGGAATATCCGCTAGTTTGGCGGGTAAAATACTTGATGGATGCAAAACCTTAGTTCCAAAATAAGCTAATTCGGCTGCCTCATCAAAGTTTAACCGACGAATAGGAGTTGTATTTTTCACATACTGCGGATTATTATTCTGCATTGCAAAAACATCAGCCCATATCTGAATTTCCGAGGCATTTACAGCCGCGCCTATTAGCGCCGCACTAAAATCACTTCCTCCTTTACGCAAGTCATCTATTTCTCCGTAGGCATTCCGGCAAATATAACCCTGAGTTATGTATAAATCAGCGTCCTTTGAAGTCTCCAGTAATATATTCAGCTTATCCTTTATATATACCGGATCAGGAGCTGAATTTTTATCGGTTCTCATAAAGTCCAAAGCCGGAATCAGAGCAGCCTTAACTCCCTTTGCTAATAAAAAGAGATAGAATAGTTCCGAACTGATCAGTTCACCTTGAGCCATTACAACACGTTCTTCAAATAAGGTAAACAAATCTTTAGTGAAAGTTCGCACATAATCGAATTTGCCGGACACAACAGCTCTAGCCTTTTCTTGAAATTCCGCCTTATCGAAAAGTAAAGAAACCAAGCCTAAATAGTGCTTTTCGAGTTTGTTGATAATCTCCGTAGCGCCTTCCTGGTTTTTCTTATAAAGGTAATCGGAAATTTCAGCTAAAGACTCAGCTGTACCACTCATTGAAGACAGGACTATAATATTATTATGTTCCTTTGTTACAATTGCAGCTACCTCCCTCAACTTATCGGCTGTAGCTATCGATGCACTACCAAATTTCAGAACTTTCATTTTAACACCGTTTTTATGTAATTGCTGTAACTAAGATGCAAAAGTACAAAAATTTTCGAGCAGTAATTTCAGATTCATACATATATTTTAATTGATCGGAGCATTTTACCCGGAATCATTTATCTTTATTAAAAAAATGACGCAAAGAATGTACTTAACACTCCGAACCAATAAACATTAAAACACTATATATAAACACATTAAACCAACAAAAAGTATAATTTAACTTACAATATTTTCTGTTTTAACAAAATTGACGTACCTTTGAGCCCGAAATCTAAAACAAAACATTCTTTAAGCGTAAAGAAAATTTGTTTTAACCTCAAAAATTGAGGGGCTGAGTTTCTTTTCTGAGAAAGTATAGAAACGAGGCTTTAGTGGTAACCTAATGATTATTTTATGAAGTACGCGAAGTATTTTCTGATTGTATGTATAGCTTTAATAGGTTTATCATCAAATACAACAGAAACTTCCAGTCTTTCTTCGGAAGGTATTTATCCGGGAAACCTGTTTCCTGATATTAAAAATTTGGAAAATGTATCAGGGACAAAATTAAATTTGTCTGATCTAAAAGGTCAAAAAGTATTGGTAAATTTATGGGCGGCTTACGACGCTAATTCGCACAGGGATAACGTTCTTTTTTCAAATTTGATCGAAAACGAGAAATATTCGGTACAAATGGTATCAGTATCCTTCGACAAAAGCGAAACAGTATTCGAACGAACCTTAGCTATGGACAAAATTGATAGAAAGAATCAATTTCTGGCAAATGGAAACGAATACTCAGCCTTGTTTGACCGTTACCAGTTAAAGAAAGGATTCAAAAATTACCTGATTGACGAAAACGGGGTAATTATGGCAATGAATCTTTCACCTAAAGATTTAGATCAGTATTTGAACTAGAATTTTATGATTTAATTTATTAAAGCGTTTTATTACTTGATAATAAAACGCTTTTTTCTTTTATATACCGAGTTGTGTTACAGGTACTTTAATTCCTCATATTTCAAAACCCAATAATAGGTTTCCAAAAAGACTTCATTTTTCTTTTGTACCAACCATGGCATCCGAAAGGCAATTTTTTATTGTTTAACTTATAACATAGAGCCGGGTATTTATCAAAAGAAAATGCAATCGCTTCTTTGATATCCGGATATGTAAAGTTTGGAATCGACGCCCAAAATACATCCTCGTTATGAAGATGATTTTTCTTTTTTTCTTCTGAATAAGAATTGATTTGCTCTTGGTATTCTATAATAGCGTTGTAATGACTTTTTACTTTTCGTAGTGAGAACCCACCATTTCCTATTTTGTTGTATAGATCCTGTTTACTTTTTAACCCTTTGCGACTATGATTCCATTTGGAAAATTTCATGATAGTTGAAATAATTGGTAAATTATATACCGGTTTTTTTAACCAGGGTGCACCAATATAATCATAGTCTTTTTCACACCAATATATCAGCTCATTACTAAAAATGTAGGCATCCAACTGATAAATCAATATATATTTAGTGTGCAAAAAATCAGCATAGAATTGCTTGGATAACATTAACTTATTATACCCGCTTATGCCGTTGAAATAATCATCGTCAAACGATTTGGCCGTAAGTAAAGGATATTGCTTTACAAGTGATGATATATCGAGAGATTTTGGCTTTATGACAACCAGCGGATAGTCGTTTAACAGATTGTAGATCTGTTTGAGTGATATTTGTTCAAACTCGGAAAGGATTGTTTTATAAATGGGTATGACTATTTCGACGTCGCTTTTTTTATTGCTCATTTTTTTTTAATCTTAATCAATAAAGAGGTAAATTTTTAAGAATAAAAAAAGACCATTCTGTCGGGAATAGTCTTTTGCTTTGAGCCTCTTGTCGGATTCGAACCAACGACCCCGAGATTACAAATCACGTGCTCTGGCCAGCTGAGCTAAAGAGGCAGGTGGGTAAGCTTACTATATCGCGCCGCTACAACCGACGGCCCTTGCTGCGATCAAACCCTGGGGGATTAATCGGGAGCTGACCGTATAGGACTTACCCGGCGACAAAAGTAGATAAATTTTTCTTACCCACAAAATGCAAATTCGATTTTTTCCTTTGATTTCCTTTTACTACATTTGTATTGGAAGTCTTTTCCAGAAAAAAGAAGTTCGCAATCAGATACTTATAATATTGACATTTTAGTATAAAATTTTAAAGAAAAAATAAATTCATATGACAGTAGTAGATCGTTTTCTTAAATATGTAAAATTTGATACTGAATCAAATACAGAAACCGGAGTGACACCCAGCACTCCGGGACAAATGGTTTTAGCCCGTGAACTGGAAAAAGAGTTACGAGAAATGGGGCTGGAAGATATATCTTTAGATGATAAAGGGTACATAATGGCCACTCTTCCGGCAAATACCGACAAGAAAATTCCGGCAATCGGTTTTGTAGCACATATGGATACAAGCCCTGACCTGACAGGAAAAAATGTCAACCCAAGGATTGTAAAAAATTATGACGGAAAAGATATACCATTGAATAAAGATGTAACTCTTTCGCCTGTCGATTTTCCCGAAATGCTAGACTATACAGGTCAGGACCTGATCGTTACGGACGGCAACACATTATTGGGCGCAGACGATAAAGCAGGTATTGCTGAAATATTGACCGCGATAAAATATTTAAAAGATCATCCGGAAATTAAACATGGAAAAATCCGTATCGGTTTTACTCCGGATGAAGAAATCGGAGCCGGAGCCGACTATTTTGATGTAGAAAAATTCGGTTGCGAATGGGCATACACAATGGATGGTGGCCCGGTAGGTGAGCTGGAATATGAGAACTTCAATGCAGCCGGTGTGAAAATCAATATTCAAGGACGAAGTGTACATCCCGGATATGCCAAAGAT
Organism: Dysgonomonas reticulitermitis; assembly: GCF_054601275.1. Lineage (NCBI taxonomy): Bacteria > Pseudomonadati > Bacteroidota > Bacteroidia > Bacteroidales > Dysgonomonadaceae > Dysgonomonas > Dysgonomonas reticulitermitis. Next base: position 13,168 of record NZ_BAAHWU010000062.1, read on the forward strand.
AAAATGGTAAACGCATTGGTCGTCGCCAACAAACTGGCTTCCCTCCTACCCCAGAATGAAAGACCGGAGCATACCTCGGGTTATGAAGGATTCTTTCATCTGACAAATATATCGGGAACAGTAGATGCTGCTACTATGGGCTATATCATACGCGATCACAGCCGCGATATTTTCGAGAAACGCAAAAAACTAATGACGGATACTATCGGCTTTATCAACAAACTGTATCCGGACAGCACTACAGTTGAAATAAAAGACCAATACTATAATATGCGAGAAAAGGTAGAACCCGTTATGCATGTGGTCGACCTTGCCTTTGAAGCGATGGAATCGGTTGGTGTAACTCCTATCGTGAAACCAATCAGAGGCGGAACAGATGGCGCACGCTTGTCTTTTATGGGGCTGCCTTGTCCGAATATCTTTGCAGGAGGACATAACTTTCACGGACGCTATGAGTTTGTTCCAATACAATCGATGGAAAAGGCCGTTGAAGTAATTGTGAAAATAGCAGAACTTGCGGCGAATAAATGAGATAATTTGATAATTTGAAAATTAGCGAATTTGAAAATTTGAAAATGGCGCGAAGCGACAATAACATGTAACTAGCTGTTCACTGTTGATTGTTGACTGTAAAAAGCTGAGCCAAAACAATAAACAAAATAAACAAATAATTAATTAAAATATATACGAATGAAAAAAACACCATTTACAGACATTCACATTGCCCTGGGGGCAAAAATGCACGAATTTGCAGGCTACAATATGCCTATCGAATACTCAGGTATAATCGATGAACACATGACAGTGTGTAATGCAGTAGGCGTATTCGATGTATCGCACATGGGCGAAATATGGGTAAAAGGTCCCCGGGCTGTTCCATTTTTGCAAAGAATGCTGAGTAATAACCTTGAAGCTTTGGAAATAGGCAAAGCGCAATATACAGCGATAATTAACGAGCAGGGTGGAATAGTAGACGACATCATTGTTTATCACTACGAACCTGAAAAATATATGCTTGTAGTGAATGCCTCAAATATAGAAAAAGACTGGAAATGGCTGACCGGTCACAATGATGAGATGGCCGATCTGGAAAATTCATCTGACAATATAGCACAGTTGGCTATTCAAGGTCCCAAAGCTTTGGCTACTCTTCAGAAACTGACAAAAATAGACCTGACAAAAATTCCGTACTATTCTTTTGCAATCGGCAGTTTCGAAGGTTCCGGCCTGGATAACGTAATAATTTCTAATACAGGGTACACAGGAGCCGGAGGTTTTGAGTTATACTTCTATCCCCAATATGGAGTTGACATCTGGAATGCCATATTTGAAGCCGGAGCTGAATTCGGCATTAAACCTATAGGCCTGGGCGCACGCGACACCCTTCGTCTCGAAATGGGCTTCTGCCTTTATGGGAACGATTTGGACGACACAACAACGCCGATAGAAGCAGGCTTGGAATGGATTACAAAACTCGTAGATGGCAAAGAACTGACAGCACGGGCTATTCTTGAAAAACAGAAAAAAGACGGAGTCGCCAGGAAACTGATTGGATTCCGGATGCAGGAAAAAGGAATACCACGTCATGGATATGATATAGTAGATGACAAAGGCGAAAAAATTGGAACGGTTACTTCCGGAACAATAGCTCCTACAACCAAAATTGGTGTTGGCCTTGGATATGTTAAGCCGGAATATGCAACTTTAGGCACTCCGGTTTTTATCAAGGTAAGGGAAAAAAGCCTGAAAGCAGAGGTTGTTAAACCGCCTTTCAGAAAATTGTAAAGGATAAAGCATTATTTATGCGAATCAGTAGTTAAAGTTATTGCTGTAATGTAAAAACGTTCGATTATTTTCTTCTGCGCGCAATCACAGATTGCTTGCGTTCCTTTTGGCCTAAGCCGCTTGTCGTGCGTCAGCCTCCCGCGCATTAGTTCCGCAGGCGGGGAACCCACAATGTCATTAAGTTAAGGATTTATAGTATTGATTATTAGGCGTATTCGCTTTGATTTGTGATATATTTTTATTATATTTAAGTAGTAATTAACAAGTTATTATAATGCAAAAAAAACAACA
>NZ_BAAHWU010000063.1:0-14882 GCF_054601275.1 Dysgonomonas reticulitermitis
TTGATTTTATATTTATCTTTGATCTGGGTTATCGGTGAGGTACTCATATATCTACTTTTTTGAATTTGCAAATACAAAAATACACCTGTAACCCTTCTTTTACAATACCGTTGCAACAAAGTCATTTCAAGTTGTTGATAGACAATTATTGACAGGTAACTGTAATTTATTATCTTTGCAACTCAAATTTTTAATCAAAAATAAAATAAAACCAATGGCAACTACAGCAGATATAAGAAATGGAATGTGCATCGACATAGAAGGACAATACTATGTTATAATAGAATTTCTACATGTTAAACCGGGAAAAGGAGCAGCTTTTGTCCGTACAAAAATGAGAAGCGTTACTACCGGACGTGTTCTTGAAAGAACATTCAATGCCGGAGTAAAACTGGATGAGGTACGTATAGAAAGACGCCCTTATCAGTTCCTTTATCAGGACGATATGGGATACAATTTCATGAATACCGAAACTTTCGAACAAATATCTCTGGCCGGCGAAATGATTGAAGGCGTGGCTTTCCTTAAAGAAGGCGATATGGTGGAAGTACAGGTGCATGCCGAAACCGAAACTGTATTGACAGCAGAAATGCCTCAAAACGTTATCCTTCAGATCACATATACTGAACCGGGAATGAAAGGTGATACTGCGACCAACACGTTGAAACCTGCTACAGTGGAAACGGGAGCCGAAGTTCGTGTGCCGCTGTTTATCAATGAAGGCGATAAGATTAAGATCAATACGAAAGACGGTTCGTATGTAGAAAGAGTGAAGAACTAACGAATTTCAAGATTATTCACTACTAACTACTTGCTACTAACATTGTCATAAATATTAGAGCCTCATAGCGATCAAACGTTATGAGGTTTTCTATTAGTGAACAACAAATATTTCTATATTTGCAGCTTAACGCTAAACTGAAATTCCTCATGGAAAATAAAATAAAACTAAACATTAAAGATCTTGCTGAAGAAGACCGCCCACGAGAGAAAATGTTACTCAAAGGGGTAGGCTCTTTATCCGACGCCGAATTGCTGGGTATTCTTATCGCTTCGGGAAATAAAGATGAAACAGCGGTGGAACTGGCTCAGCGCATACTTCATAGTGTATCAAATAATCTGAACACTTTGGGCAAACTCACAATCAAAGACCTTATCAAGAACTTCAAAGGGATAGGTGAAGCTAAGGCTATAACCATTATTGCGGCTTTAGAATTAGGACGGAGACGAAAATTATCCGAAGTTGAAGTTCAACCTCAAATTACATCCAGTGAAGATGTTTATCAAATCCTGCATCCTGTTCTGGCAGACCTGAAACACGAAGAAGTATGGGCGCTGCTGCTAAACAGGGCAAATAAAGTAATGAAAAAGATACAGGTAAGTAAAGGTGGAATAACAGGTACGGTAGTCGACATCCGTATGATAATGAAAGAGGCTATAGATTCGCTTGCATCCGCCATCATTTTGTGTCACAATCACCCTTCGGGAAATGCCAATCCGAGCGGGGATGATAATAATATAACCCGCAAACTGAGAGACGCAGGGCAAATACTGGATATCAAACTTCTCGATCATGTGATAATCTGCGATCACTCTTATTATAGTTATGCAGATAAAGGGCAGTTGTAAATGAAAAAGAAAGTGTGTCAAAAGATGGAACTCTCGTCATTGCGAATTTTTTCATAATAATTCTGATTAAAAAAGTGGTTAATACTTGAACTGTCTAACGAAGATAAATGGTTAAGAGTGCAATAAACTTGCACCGCATCTAAATTAATATAAAATATAAGTAAGTATAGTTAGTGTTAAATTAAAGGTACCATGCAGTATTGTCGTTTTAATTACAGCTTGCCATGTACCTTCCCTTTTTTGTACTTGTAGATAGTAATTGACCAATACCCCTGTACCCAAAGTAAAAACAATAGACAATAGTATATTATCCTGACGCGCATGTATTCCATGAAACGCTGAGAAAAAAACAGATAGAATGACCAATACCAGATAGTAATTTCTAATTCTCACAAAATCCAATATAAGCTTTGGAATAAACTGAAATATAAAAGTTTCTGTTATTGGCACGATAATAGCACCTAATAAAAATTTCATATGGATAGGAATATCCCATTTTATACTTTTATTTGGATCGCCAAGAGATATTTCGATTGATGCGCATATCAACATCAATATATAGTGGATAAAGAAAAACCGGATTTTATATATTCTTACATAGTACATGACAAAAAATATTGCAAAATCTTATATTGCCCTTACAGGGCGCGGTTTCAGGGGATTTCGTTTTCCCACCCAAGGCGTTGCCATTGGGCTATATTATGTAGCCCTTTCAGGGCATCGTGGAAAGAAACAGGCTGAAAGCCTGATATATTCCAGCCCGGGGTAACACCCCGGTGAGATGACAAACTAGGGAACCGCGCCCTGTAAGGGCAACATAATAAGTCTTTTAAATGTATATAAAATATTTTTTGTCATGTACTATGCCTGTCTGTTACAAATATAAAAGATATCCCCTATATCCGTGTGTATTATATCTAAGTTATTTCGTATTTTTGTTGCTGAAATTAGAAAGGTTATAAACTATCCTCGCTATACAGATGTTTATAACGAACAAAAAAGATATTTTATGAGCGGATTACTAGAATTGGAAGGTAAGATTGTAAACATGCTTAAAACTGTTTACGATCCTGAAATACCTGTTAATATATACGATCTGGGGTTGATATACGAAGTAGATATAGATGACAGTAACAACGTAACCATAACTATGACCCTGACTGCGCCTAACTGTCCGGCAGCCGACTTCATCCTCGAAGATGTAAGGTACAAAGTCGAATCGGTACAAGGGGTAAACAATGTAGTTGTAAATCTTACATTCGAACCTCAATGGAACAAGGACATGCTTAGCGAAGAAGCTAAACTTGAACTTGGATTTTTATAAAAGCCAAAAACGTGGGTAAAAAAGTTTACTTCTTATCGGATGTTCACATGGGTTCTGCCTATCACAACAAAAATGTGGATAAGCAGCACCAAATGACATTGCCTTCAGTAAAAATAAATGAAAGTTATTTTCCTCAGCACGAAGTGGAGCGGAAGCTTTGCCGTTGGTTGGATAGGGTAAAACAAGATGCTTCGGCAATCTACCTGCTTGGCGATATATTTGATTATTGGTTCGAATACAAGAATGTAGTACCCCGTGGCTTTGTCCGGTTTCTTGGCAAAATAGCGGAAATAACCGATCTGGGTATCGAAGTACATTTCTTTATAGGCAATCACGATATTTGGGTAACTGATTATCTGCAAAAAGAGTGCGGGATGATTGTTCATCTGCAACCTCTTGTAAAAGAAATATATGGAAAGAAATTCTTTCTGGCACATGGAGATGGATTAGGTGATGATTCTACCTCCTTTAAGGTGTTGCGTAAGATTTTCCATAGTAAGCTCTGCCGTATAGCATATGCTGCCATTCATCCCCGGTGGACTGTCGGTTTTGCGCAGCGGTGGTCGAATCACAATCGCGATAATGACGAAATGCCTCCTTATTTTGGGGAGGACAAAGAACATTTGGTACTTTTTGCTAAAGATCACTTGAAAAAAGCCCCCGGTTTCAACTTTTTCATCTTTGGGCATCGGCACATTATGCTCGACCTTATGCTATCTTCAACAAGCAGGGTAGTCATATTAGGCGATTGGATCAATTTCTTCTCTTATGGTGTCTTCGATGGAGAGAATTTCTCATTGGAGATATTTGAAGAATAAATCAAGCCACAAGCAAAAATATATCTACCTCTAAATAAGTTTGTACATATGAAAATGGTAAAAGGTATCTTTATCATTCTTTCGTTCTATTTTCTGGGACAAGCTGTCAGCTATTTGATAGATGGTTTCGTGCCGGGAAATATCATCGGGATGATCCTCCTGTTCCTCAGTCTCTACTTCAAAGCCATTAGTCCCGATAGCGTAAAAGACGTTTCCAATAGTCTTACCCGCAATATGGCTATTTTCTTCATACCTGCCGGAGCCGGAATATTAGGATCGTATGGAATCATCAGCAAATTCTGGATGTCTATTCTAGTCGTATGCTCTGTGAGTACGGTATTGGTTATTGCAGTCGTAGCAGTTATTCAACAACAAATGGAAAAAAGGAAAAAATGAAAGCTTTGTTTGAATCCACAGAATTTATACTTCTGCTCATATTCGGTAGCTACCTGTTTGGTCAATGGGTTTTCAAAAAAACGCGGATAGGTATTTTTCATCCTATGATCATATCCATTGCCATTATAATAGCTTTTCTGAAAATTACCGATATGCCTTATCAGACATTCGAGCAAGGAAGCCGGTTTGTCAGTTTCCTGTTAGGTCCATCCGTGGTGGCTTTAGGTTATATCCTTTATGAGCAGTTAGCTTACCTGAAGGGCAATGTAGTATCTATTCTTACATCCGTATTTATAGGAAGTCTGGTAGGTATCATGAGTGTTATATTGCTGGCTAAACTGACAGGAGCCGATCAGATGTTGATCCACAGCCTTGAGCCTAAATCTGTCACCATGCCTATTGCGATGAGCATAGCTGAACAGTCGGGAGGAAATGTGTCACTAACTGCTGTTATTGTCTTGTCTTGCGGAATATTCGGAAGCATTATAGGCCCTCCCATACTCCGGTTTTTAGGTATTCAAAGCAGTATAGCAAAAGGTTTGGCTATGGGTGCTTCCGCCCATGGAGTAGGCACGGCCAAAGCAATGGAGATGGGCGTGCTCGAAGGTGCTTTGAGTGGTTTGGCCATCGGATTAATGGGCGTAACGACTGCATTGCTAATCCCGGTTATCCATCAATTATTTTCGTAGCATAACTTCTTAATTATGCGAATCAGTAGTTAAAGAGTAGTAAGTAATAAGTTTTAAGTTATAAGTAGTGAGTGCTCAGAACTTATAACTTAAAACTTAAAACTTAAAACTCAGAACTTTTTAACTTCCAAGTTGCTAAGCAACTGATAACTACTTGACTACTTTTACTACTGATTAACATTAATTATTATTTTCTGCCAAAATGCTTTCACATATTGGGATAAGTCCTTACTTTTGTAGTAATGAAACTCAAAAAGAAAGGTATACAGAGCAACAGGACCAAGCATCTTCTTTTCTCCCTGAACGATGAGGAGTATGCTCTTATATCCTCTTATATTAAGAAATACAAAATCGAAAACCGTTCCCGTTGGTGTCGGGAAACTATTATTGCACACGTATTAAAAAATCTGGAACAAGATTATCCTACCCTCTTCGGAGAAAATGAGATGCGCCGATGACCTCTATTCTGAACGATGAATATTACATGCGCCAGGCTTTGAATGAAGCCGGGATTGCTTTTGATAAAAATGAGGTTCCCATAGGCGCCGTCGTTGTATGTCAAGGGAAAATAATAGCCAGAGCTCATAATCTTACCGAAACACTTAACGATGTTACCGCGCATGCGGAAATGCAGGCGATTACTGCTGCCGCAAATGTATTAGGAGGAAAATACCTGACGGATTGTACGCTGTATGTTACTCTCGAACCGTGCCCGATGTGTGCAGGTGGATTGTTTTGGTCACAGATTTCAAAAATAGTTTATGGAGTCCAAGATCCCAAAAAGGGATATTCTTTCTTTTCGCCAACTATATTACACCCTAAGACGATTGTAAACTACGGTGTTCTGGGAGATGAGTGCCTCTCTTTATTAAAAGAATTTTTCAAACAGAGACGATAGTTTTTGGCTTCAATGTTAAAAATATATGCTTTAACATTTATTTGTATCTATGAATGCAGCACTATAGCCTTTTTTCAAGTCTAATATAAATAAGTCATCGACGTTTTAATAAGACAAATAGATTCATGAAAAAATATATAAGAACAATTTTATTCTTAATGCTATCTGTTTTTTTTTCGCTGGGATTTTCGTCATGTAATGCTGACGACGGATATTCTCTCGACAAATACTGGCGATCTGTAGCGACGGTAAATAAAATAGGAGATAATACTTACGATTTTACCTTAGACAGTGGCGAAAAACTTTGGGTAGCGGAGCCTGTTGGGCTCAATCTGCAACCTAAATACAAAAGAGCCATAATTGATTATACAATTTTGTCAGACGAACAAGATGGATACGATCATTATGTCAAACTAAACGGATTTTACGATGTATTGACTAAAGATATTATCTATATTGCTCCCGGTGACAAGATAAAACAAGATAGTATAGGCCATAATCCTATCAAAGTATATTCTATATGGGAAGGCGGAGATTATCTGAATATTTCTTTCGGATTCAATACCGGCGGAAGTGAAAGTCACATGATCAACCTTGTATCTGCTGACCCCGGCCTTTCCGGAGGTGAAGATATTGTAAAATTAGAATTCAGACATAATCAAAAAGGTGACCCCGAACATTACCCATCAAAAGGCTATGTCTCTTTCAGCCTGATACCTTATAAGATATCCGGCAGGGACAAGGTTACTATTGAGCTTGCATGGAAAGACTTTGGCGGAGAAACAAAGACATACAAGATCGAATATAAATATAATAAGACTACTGAAGTAAAAGAGAAGACATTTGAAGAATACCGAAATATGCTAACGATACTGATTTTCACGGATTATAAAATCTCATTAAAAGAGAATACACCAACCGTAAAAAGTAGTAATATAAAGATATAAAATAAAATCGCTCCGCTTTTTTTATCCACAAGAGCAAAAAAATGAGAGAGCAATAGTGACGCGGTACCGACAGCTATATATAAATTTGCATCCGGATTAATATTTAAAAACAGAAAAAATAAGATTGCAATAATCGTAATAATGCTCAATAACGACAAATAGGCTCGTACTCTAACTTTATCTTTATAACTATTAATGTAGTTACTCCCTATTATTAAGCCCAATAAGATTATAAAGAAAGACAATCCTCCCCATAAAATATAATCAAATTGCAAAAGAGGTAAAATATTTAGATACTGTATCGAGAGATAAGGTTTTAAAAATAAATCCAGGTGATCCGAAAAAATGTAAAATGAAAAGGCCGGGAAATAAATAATTAAAGCCCCTAAAATAGCTGCAAAAAATGATTTGAAATTTAAACATCTCATTATCGCTAATGCCACCCATGACAAAGGTATGTAAACAAGCATAACGGGAGAAAATAAACTTCCCAGAGATAAAACAAATGCAACCCTGAAAGCGCCCACAGGTTTTTCGTTTGCATTATACATACTAAAGAATATATTTATTACAAGTAATAAACATAATACAGAAACATAGCCTGGCGACATTTGCATAAATATCGGGTGACAACTGAAAAGAAGTGTAATAATGGCCGGAGGCAACATTGTGCGCCTTCTTATTAGCACATGAGCGGTATTGATATGCCCAACCAGTAAGGCTAGTATGACGACAATAGCGCTGCTTCCGATTAAAGACACGAAAGGATTTTCGAAAAGAGGGATAAGAAGTTGCCACAAATATCCGTCAGAAACCGGCAAAGGAATATTTTCTGTAGAAAAGTAGAAAATGAGCCGAATGACAATTGCGACAAGGATGGAAAAGATTAAAATACCTTTACCTTCCGCTATATTATTTTTATAAAATCGTAAAAACCTCATTTATTATTTCAGATCAAACCCAATATCTTTTCTGTAGTACTTTTTATCAAACAAAACTTTTTCCGCATTTTTGAAAGATAAAGCCAAAGCTGCATCTTTTGTTTCACCATAAGAGCTTACAGCGATAACCCTGCCTCCGTTTGTCAATACCTTATCTCCGGACAGCTTTGTCCCGGCATGGAAGAGAATACTATCTGTAACAGTATCCAGTCCTGATATTTCCTTGTTTTTCTCATAATCGCCCGGATATCCACCGGATACAAGCATAACTGTTACGGCATAACGATCATCTGTTTCAAGTGCTTTATCTTTTAGAGTTCCGGTCATAATACCCTCGAATAAGGACACTAAATCAGATTTTATGCGCAGCATAACGGCTTCGGTTTCGGGGTCCCCCATTCTGACGTTATATTCAATAACCATTGGCTCGCCTTTAACCTCGATCAAGCCTATAAAAATAAAGCCCTTATATACAATGTGATCTTTCTTCAATCCTTCAACAGTAGGAACAATAATCCTTTCCTCAACCTTTTTCATAAAAGTTTCGTCGGCAAACGAAACCGGAGAAACAGCGCCCATACCTCCGGTATTGAGCCCCGTATCACCTTCTCCTATCCGTTTATAGTCTTTTGCTACCGGAAGGATTTTGTAGGAATCACCATCAGTCAGGACAAATACGGAGCATTCTATTCCAGACAAAAACTCTTCTATTACAACAGTCTTGCTGGCATCACCAAACATTCCGCCAAGCATTTCTTTTAGCTCACGTTTTGCTTCATCCGGATCGTTAATAATCAATACACCTTTTCCCGCGGCTAAACCATCCGCTTTAAGTACATAGGGCGCTTCCAGCTCATCCAGAAAACTATATGCTTCATCCAGTTGATCTATTGTAAAGCTTTTGTAACGTGCTGTCGGGATGTTATGCCTGATCATGAATTGTTTGGCAAAATCTTTACTGCCTTCCAGTTTTGCCCCTTCTTTGGAAGGTCCAATCACAGGAATATGATTAACCTCCTTGTCATTCACAAAGTAGTCGTAAATACCTCTAACTAAAGGTTCTTCGGGGCCAACAACAACTACATCGATCTTATTATCGAGAGTAAATTGTTTTATGGCCGGAAAATCTGTTATCGAAATATCTACATTCTGAGCTATCAAATGGGTGCCTGCATTACCGGGCGCCACATATAGGTTTTCCACCTTCGAGCTTTGTTTGATTTTCCACGCAAGGGCATTTTCGCGCCCGCCACTTCCTAACAATAAGATATTCATAGTCGTTATTCTTTTGAGAAAACAAAGATACATCATTATTTCTCTTAACATAAAATCAAGAATAATTATTGTAAGTTTACAGCCCGAAAAAATAGACTTAAGTTACAATGCTAGAAGAAAAAGGTATTTTTAAACGTGCAGAATTGCTGCTCGGTGTAGATTTGATAAATAAGATAGGTAGTGTGCGCATTATTCTGTTCGGCGTAGGAGGGGTAGGCAGTTGGTGTGCCGAAAGCCTTATTCGTTCAGGAGTAAAGCATCTCACCATTGTTGATTCGGACAAGGTCTGTGAAACAAACATCAATCGTCAGTTGATGGCTACCACCAAAACAATAGGACAAAGGAAAGTTGATGTTTTGAAATCGCGGCTGTCGGATATCAACCCCGATGCCGAAATAAACACAATAGCTGATGTATACAGCGAAGAATCTTCCGAATCTTTTCAACTTGACACATACGATTATATTATTGATGCCATAGACAGCCTGAAGCATAAAGTACATCTGATCCAAACAGCAACCCGTACCAAAGCAAAACTATTTTCATCGATGGGAGCTGCTCTGAAAATGGATCCGACCAGAATAAAAACTGCTGAATTTTGGAAAGTGGCAGGATGCCCGCTTGCAGCGGCTTTACGCCGGAAGATGAAACAAAGCGGACGTCCGTCTAAAAAATTTACGTGCGTGTATAGTGACGAGGTACTCGAAAACAAAGGCTTCAAATATGAAGGAGATGAGTCGAAAAGCTCGGAATTGTTGAAACAAGAGAATCCGAGTGTAAAAGCTCAAACAAACGGTACATTGGTTCATGTTACTGCTGTATTTGGATTTACATTGGCCGGATTAATCATCAAGGATATTTGTAAAGAGTAGTATTTTATTGTATAATTTTCACATCTTTGTAGAAACTAAATTATTCTTAATTATGGAAGATTTGATTATAAATTACGGGCAGCCTTCTAAAGGTATAAGGTGGTTTTCGATAGTATATGCTTCGTTTTTAGTGGTGGCGGGTATTATCTTATGTGTAACGGAAGCAACATACAATTTGAAGTTCTTTCTTTACTTATTTTATGCTCTTACCGGTGCCATTGTGCTTTTGAAAAATACATTATGGATTCCGGCTTCTACTTTAAAAATAACAAATAGTACAATCGAAACTAAGAAAATAAAAATAGACTGGACGGCTGTGAGCAAGGTCAATATCGGACTAGGATATATCGTATTTCTTCTGAATGGAGAGCAGAAGCAACAAAAACTAGATCTATCAGAACTCCTTTATAAGGATATAAAAGAGGTAAAAGGCAGAATCATAGAACTTTGCGAACAGAAAAACATACCATATCATAACGACTAATGGATGTGTGTCAAAAGGTCTTTTACGCGTCATTGCGAGGGCGATATCCCGAAGCAATCCATTAATAATCAACACTCTGGATTGCTTCACTTCGTTCGCAATGACGGGTATTCTATCTTTTGACACACCCTCATTATCAATCCATCTTTTTCAGTACAAAAGCGGTACGCGCCGGAATATATAGTTTGAGCCAGCCTTTACCGTCTTTTTGATATAGTTTATCGGGCATTGTAAAGTGCTCGATAGAATCATCAGTTAACCCGTTTCCTCCAAAATCGGGAGAATCGGTATCCAATACAACCTGGTATTTTCCTTCCGGAGCCAGAAAGCCATAATCGGAAAATGATTGGTTCGGATTAAAATTGAAGACGAAAATGAGACCCTCTCTTTGATAAGCTAATACCTGATCTTCATCCTTATCCCATAGTTTCACGACAGGCGTCTTTTCGAAATGTCTGACGGACGATATAAGAGAGAGCATCGCCTTATCGAAGTCACCCAGATAATGATAGCGAAGATCTTTATTGTCAGCCAGCCACCATTGACGGCGTGCATATTTATGCGACCATCCATTCCCCTCGCGAGGAAAATCAATCCATTCAGGATGGCCGAACTCATTTCCCATGAAGTTGAGATAACCGCCGTTAATTGTGGAAGCCGTTACCAACCGTATCATTTTATGTAAAGCGATACCTCTGTCTGTAGCATACGAGCTACCGTAATGCTTCGACATGTACCAGTACATATCGGAGTCTATGAGTCTGAATATGATTGTTTTATCCCCGACTAAAGCCTGATCGTGGCTTTCGGCATACGATATGGTCTTTTCATCGGTACGCCTGTTTGTCAATTCCCAGAATATTCCGGTCGGATGCCAATCCCTGTCCTCTTTTTCCTTTATTATCTTAATCCAATAGTCCGGGACGTTCATCGCCATCCGGTAATCGAAACCATAGCCGCCGCCGTCTATCGAAGCAGCCAACCCGGGCATGCCGCTTACCTCTTCGGCAATAGTTATCGCATTCGGATTTATTTCATGTATAAGTTTATTTGCCAGGGTCAGATAGCAAATGGCGTCTTCGTCTTCGTTTCCGTTGTAATAATCCTGATATCCGGTGAAATTATCGCCAAGTCCGTGACTGTAATACAGCATTGAAGTTACTCCATCGAAGCGGAAACCGTCAAATTGGTATTCTTCGAGCCAGAATTTACAATTGGATAAAAGAAAGTGCGTTACTTCATTTTTCCCATAGTCAAAAATAAGAGAATCCCAAGCCGGGTGTTCTCGCCGGCTCCCGCTATGAAAATACTGATCATAAGAACCATCGAATCGCCCGAGCCCTTCCGCTTCATTCTTTACGGCGTGTGAATGGACTATATCCATAATCACAGCCAAACCCAAAGAATGGGCGTCATCTATCAGATGCTTTAATTCGTCGGGAGTCCCGAAACGCGATGATGCCGCAAAAAAACCAGATACATGGTATCCGAAAGAACCATAGTATGGGTGCTCCTGAATGGCCATTATCTGTATCGCATTGTATCCGTCTTCTTTGATACGGGGCAATATATTCAATCGGAATTCCTCATAGTTCCCTACTTTTTCGGCCTCACTTGCCATTCCTATATGACACTCGTATATCAATAGAGGGTCTGTCTTTGGCGTAAATTTTTTCTTCTTAAACTGATAAGGGTTTTCAGGATACCAAACCTGAGCGCTGAATATTTTCGTATCTCCATCCTGAACAACGCGTGTCGCCCAAGCCGGAATGCGCTCGGCTTCTCCTCCATCCCAACAAACCATCAACTTGAATAAGTCTCCATGATGAATTTTATCAGGAGGAAGCTCTGTTTCCCATATTCCGTTATCTTTAGATTGAAGCCTGAACCCCTCTGTTTTTTGCCATCCGTTAAAATCTCCAACCATATAGATGTCTGTCGCATTGGGAGCCCACTCTCTAAACACCCATGAGGTCTCCGTTTTGTGCAAACCAAAATAAAGATAACCCGAAGAAAAATCGGAAAGTGATATTTTCCCATTATTGGTCAGGCTGGCTTCTTTTTGCAGCACATAATTATAACGTCCTTCTATAGCCGCCTTGTAAGGTTCCAGCCAAGGGTCGTTTTTAATTAATTTAAGCATGGCAATTATTTTTAAGTTATGAGTTTTAAGTTATGAGTTTTAAGTTCTAAATTCTAAATTCTAATTAGAAGTATAGAGTTTGATATTCTATACATGGAACTCAAAACTCATAACTTAAAACTACTTTCACTACTACTTTTCTTATTTTACCTTCACCTATGCATGGAGCATGCCCGTCTTCCGGAAAGAAAATAGCGAAATCGCCCGGAACAGCAGTAATCAAAGTTGTACCTTTGTCATAAAAGAACTGAATATCTTTCTCTCCATTGAAGGGCTCGCGTTCTTCTTTCAAATCGGCACGGGCTTTCCATCCGTATGTCTCCGGTTTACTTATAGGAAGCTGTATATCAATATATTTATTGTGAACTTCCATTTTTGCATCAGCTTCTATTTTCATATCACTGTCGCTCACCATCAGAAAAAGGTCTTTTCCTTTAAGCTCGGTTTTCCCGACTTCAGCTTTTGAAAAATCTACTGATTTTAAGTAATCGAACGCCTCTTTAAACAACGGGTGAAGCTTCTCATAAGCTTCTGAATTTTTCAGACTGTCCAATATCATATTATTTAGTTTAATGATTATCCGCAAACTTACCACAAAAAACAATGTGAGAAACATGTTTTTAACTAAAATGTAACAAACTTCTACAGTAAATAGTAGTCAGTAGTCAGTAGTTAGTAGTTAGTAGTTAGTAGTTAGTAGTTAGTAGCCAGTCATCAGTCATCAGCCAACAACTCGTACCTCGTATCTCGTCTACTCGTAACTTTTTAACTAAAAAGTAACAAACTTCTACAGTTATCAGTCAACAACTTGTACCTCGTATCTCGTCTACTCGTAACTTTTTAACTAAAAAGTAACAAACTTCTACAGTTATCAGTCAACAACTTGTACCTCGTATCTCGTCTACTCGTAACTTTTTAACTAAAATGTAACAAACTTCTACAGTTATTTTTTAGCCGTTAGCATTGTTTACTTGTAACCTGTAACTCGAAATTTTAACTAAAAAGTAACATTTTCCACATTCATTTTCAAATTTGCTAATTCGCTAATTTGCTAATTTTCTCATTCGCTAATTGTCTATTATAGATAAAACCGGCGCCGGACAATGTTTCACTTTTGGCTTCGCCGATTTTGCCTCGCCTTCGCTTCGGCGATTGATAATTCAATTCACCTTTCATTATTTCATAAACGAAGATAAACTGTATTGGTTACGCATACAAGTTTAGCAAATATAATCGGATTTTGGGTTAATTATCGTCTATTTTATCTCTCGTCTTGCCCGATAGTTTCGGTTTAGAAGTAAATTTTCTTTACTTTTGCATTAAACTATGCAGAAAAATATAATTTAATTGAATATCAGTTAATAAGGAGGGTAAATAAGAGGAATAGGTAATGATTTAGAAACAACCGAGATACCTCGTTCTGCTTTACTTTTCATAGATTCACACACTCTTTCAACAAAGATACACAATGTTTTTTAATACAAAGAAACATCCCTGATTTTCCAAAGGCCAAGCTAATAAGTCGATAAATATATTCTTTATATAACTAATTGTCGGCGATGGTCGGATAATAGCCGAATCATTTTCTCTGGGAATTTAAGGAAACTATATTAAAAGTTATCTAAGTACATGACAAAAAATATATCCAACTGATTTTCAGTGTCATAAGTGATATATCATAAAGAAGACCCTGGTTTTTAGTATCTTGTAAAGAAAAATCACCGGTTTTTCTTTACGATATGCAAAACAAGGTCTCCAGTAAAGATAGAGATTTAGTCTCAGTCTTGTCTTCCCATTTAGGAGGAAAAATCAATTTAGCACACATAAAATTTATCAGCCATTTCATTATGGCTCTATGTAAAGTTCAAACCGTGACCTTTGAGAAGCTGTCAAATGCTTTTCAAACAAGTGCCAAACCTGAATCCTCCCTTAGAAGGGTTCAGCGTTTTATCGCAACCTTCGCTTTAGAGGCGGATCTTATCACAAGGCTCAGATTCAGTATTTTACCTGATAATAAACAAGTCATACTGACTATCGACCGCGCCAACTGGAAGTTCGGGCAGACTGATATAAACATCTTTATGCCGGGTGTTGTCTACCATGGTGTTGCTTTCCCCCTGCTCTTTAAGATGTTACCCAAACGGGGAAACAGTAATACCGATGAGCGCATAGAACTGGTGGACCGTTTTATCCGTCTCTTTGGGGTTGATTGCATCAAAACTTTGATCGTGGACAGGGTCGTCGGCAAACGATGGTTGGATTACCTGAACGGCAAGCATATCAAATATTAACCTGAGTTCCGTTTAAGAAAATCAATAAGAAAGTTGGTAAGTAAGAAGTAATTTTGTATCTTTATAGTTGATAATCAATAAATTAAACAAATATATGAGCTTACTTACCAACGATAAAATTACGGAAATTTTCTGTGCGGCAGACGAATTTTGTAAAGAATATTCACAAGTTATT
>NZ_BAAHWU010000064.1:0-14564 GCF_054601275.1 Dysgonomonas reticulitermitis
TTACTACTTACTACTTACTACTTACTACTTACTACTTACTACTTACTACTTACTACTTACTACTTACTACTTACTACTTACTACTTACTACTTACTACTTACTACTTACTACTTACTACTTACTACTTACTACTGACTACTTACTACTTACTACTTACTACTTACTACTTACTACTTACTACTTACTACTTACCACTTACTACTTACCACTCGTGATTTCAAGATTTTACTATATAAGAAAAAAGCCCGCTAATGAATTAGCAGGCTTTTTTCCGAAAAGAGAAACTATTTAGTTTTACTTATTTTGCTTCTATTGCTTTCTTAGAATGTTCTTTTTTGAAGATCGTCCAAGCTATCGGCGTTGCTACAAATACTGAAGAGTATGTACCAATAAAGATACCGATAAAGATGGCGAATGTAAAGCTTCTGATAGTGTCGCCACCTAATAAGAAGATGCAGAACACCACCAACATCGAACTGATAGCTGTATTCAACGTACGACTCAAAGTCGAGTTCAATGCTTCATTAATTGTTTCTGTTATATCCCGTTTAGGATACATATTCCTAATTTCACGAATACGGTCGAAGATAACAACCTTATCGTTAATAGAGTACCCCACAACAGTAAGTACCGCCGCAATAAAGGATTGGTCGACCTCCATCGAGAATGGCATGATCTTATACAGTAACGAATATAAGATAATAACCATCACAGCATCATGTGCCACAGCAATAAGTGTTCCCACAGAAAACGCAATATCGCGGAAACGCAACAAGATATACAAGGCCATGAACGCGATCGCAATTAATACCGCAATCGTTGCGGCCGTTTTCAGGTCATCGGCAACACTAGGTCCTACACGCTGAGAACTCTGTACATATTTGAAGTTGAACGCATCTATGGTTTCTTTATCCGTAGCTCCTTTCGGAGTAATATTATTTGCAGCCAAAGACAAAGCCATCTTAGCCCTTATTTCGTTTTCAACGCTGTCTGTTGCTTCTTCAATCTTATAGTTAGTCGTAATACGTACCTGACTGGTAGATGAAGACTGACTAGCCGAACCACTGGTAAGAACAAGTACTGTTGAATTAGGAAATTCAGAGACCAATACCTTTTCAACGTCATCAGCATTAACTTTCGTATCGAAACGAACCAAATAGTTACGTCCTCCGGTAAAGTCTATACCACCATTCAAACCATTGATAAACAAAGACGCTACACCTGCAATGATTAACACAACAGAGATAATCACGATGTGTCTGGTCATACCAAGGAAGTTAATATGAGTTTCCTTGAATATTTTCTTAGATATAACCGTTGTAAATGTAAGGTGTCTTAGTTTTCCTTTATCCAACATATATTCATAGAATATACGGGTTAGGAACACGTTCGTGATAAACGATGCAATGATACCGATAATCAATGTTGTCGCAAAACCTTGTATAGGTCCTGTACCGAAGTATGCAAGTATTATCGCTGTAATAACCTGAGAGGCATGCCCATCGAAAATAGCAGAGAATGCATGTCTATAACCATCAACAATGGCGACTTTGGTATTCTTTCCTGCCTTAAGTTCTTCTTTTGTACGCTCATACACAAGTACGTTAGCGTCCACTGCCAGGGCCAAAGCTAACACAAGTCCGGTTATACCCGGCAATGTCATCACCGCTCCGAAAGCGGCTAATATACCTATTGTAAAGAATAAGTTCACTAACAATGCCACATTGGCTATCAAACCTGGAATTAATCCGTACACAAGACAGATATATAACATCAACAGCACCAAAGCCAATACAAATGATATAATACCGGCATTAATAGCTTCCTGACCCAAAGATGGTCCAACAACATCTTCCTGTACAATGTGCACACCGGCTTTCATCTTACCCGACTTTAACACATTTTCCAAGTCTTTCGCGTCTTCTACAGAGAATCGGCCTGTAATTTGTGAGCGTCCTCCATCTATCTTACCATTCACATTTGGCGCCGAATATACAGATCCATCCAGTACGATAGCAATACTTCTACCTACTTCCGCACCTGTAATCGTAGCCCAGCGTTGTGATCCGATAGTATTCATTTGCATATCTACTTCCCAAGCTGAACCATGTTGACTTTGATCGGCTTTAGCAGAAATAACCACTTCACCGTCCAGTGCAGGACCTTTCTTTACACCATCGCCACGAAGGGAATAAAGTGCAAATTGTGTTTCTTTTTGGTCTTCTGCTTTAAAACCCCAAGCAAATTCCAGCCCACTCGGACGTTCCGGTAAATCTTTATATTTATGCAAGATAGCATTTACTGAGGCTGTATCGTTCTTGTGAACGAAAGCAACCATAGCGCCATCGTAAGGTATTCTTTGCAAATATTGATCGAGAGACTTCGCAAACGCCAATTGAGAAGCCGGGGTTAAAACGGCTGATGAATCTACAGATAGAGAGTCCTTTACGATTACTGACGAATCAGATGCTGTCGCACTCAACGCTTGTCTCGATAATTCACTTACAGTAGCTAAATAGCCTTGAATTTCTGAATAATTATATGTTTTCCAGAACTCAAGATTTGCACTACCTTGAAGCAATTTTCTTACGCGTTCCGGTTCTTTTATCCCCGGAAGTTCTATCATAATACGTTCAGCGCGATTGTCCAATTTTTGAACATTCGGAGCAACCACACCAAAACGGTCGATACGAGTACGCAATACACTGAAAGAGTTATCTGCTATAGCTTGCAATTCTTTTCTCAAAACACCTTCTACTTTTGCATCGTTATCTTGAGGATTTATCTGATCTCTCAACTTCGTGCTAAATATTCCGGCGAGTTTGCCTGTTCCGTTTGCAGCCTTAAACTTATCCAAAAATATGGAAATATAATCCCGGTTACTTCCTTTACGGTTTTCATCCGACGCTTCTTGCAGAGCTTTACTAAAAGCAGCATTATCCGGATCACCCAGAGAGCTAAGCACTGCTGACGCATCTACTTCAACAATGACACTCATCCCTCCCTTAAGGTCGAGACCTAAACCGATTTCTTTTTCACGGCATTCTTTCAGAGTATAACCAATACTATCTCCTAGAAAAGGAATACCCGGCCAAACTCTTTCAGTTGACATCGAGTCCAGATAGTGGCTATATTGTTTATTATACAGCTCATCATACAATTGCTGATCACCTTTCGAATGTTCAGAAGCATAAGCGGCTGCATATTTTTCAGCCTTGCTTTCTTGGTTTCTGGTAACAAACGTAAAGGACAGATAGAATAAACATACCAATGTCAAAAGAATGGAAAATGTTATTACAAAGCCTTTGTTTTGCATTTTAAATTTTACTTTTCGTTACTATAATTATTTTATTTCTATTTCACTCAAAATTAATTAAATATACATATACCTCGTAAAACCTCTGCGTAAAAACGGCTAAACCGAGACATATATACACTTTAAGGCGTGCAAATATAATCTTTTATTCTTTAAAAAACACAAAAAATATTAGAAACATTTATGACAAATAGAATATCCGGTAGAGAAAAATATTATGAAAATAGTCTTTCTTTAAAAGTAAAGGTTTTACCTTTGTTTAATTCAAATTAAACAGTAATCATTATGAGGAAGTTGATCTTATTCTTGTTTTTCATTCTATTTTTATTGGCAGCAAAAGCACAAGAGGCACGTTTGCTTCGTTTTCCTTCTACTAATGGAAGCGAAATCGTGTTTTCCTATGCCGGCGACCTTTATAAAGTCCCCTTTAACGGAGGAGAGGCAAAGCGCCTTACATCTCACATCGGATACGAAATGTTTCCCAAATTTTCGCCTGATGGTAAAACAATTGCGTTTACCGGTCAGTATGACGGTAATACTGAGGTTTATACAGTTCCTTCGGCAGGAGGAGAACCATTACGTGTCACATATACAGCGACTAATGCCCGTGACGATATCGGAGACCGGATGGGACCTAACAATATTGTAATGGGATGGACTCCTGATGGAAAGGATATCGTTTACCGGAATCGTATAGGAAGCGGTTTTACAGGGCGTCTATATCTGGTAAATAATGAAGGTGGATTGTCAAATGGACTGCCTTTGCCCGAAGGTGGTTTTTGCAGCTATTCTCCTGATGGTAAAAAACTGGCATATAATCGTGTAATGCGCGAATTTCGTACATGGAAATACTATAAGGGAGGGATGGCCGATGATATCTGGATATATGATCCAAGTGCAAAATCGGTACAAAACATTACGAATAACGATGCTCAGGATATTATGCCGATGTGGATAGGAGACGATATTTATTTTATATCGGATCGCGATCGCACAATGAATATATTTGTCTATAATACAAAAACCAGGCAAACATCTAAGGTTACTGATTTTACAGAATATGATGTGAAATTCCCAAGCTATCATGGCAATATTATTGTGTTCGAAAACGGCGGATATATTTACAAGTTGGATGTAACAAACAAGCAGCCTGTGAAAATCAATATTACTCTTGCTTCGGATAATATTTATGCACGCAGTGAAGTTAAGGACGGTGGTAAATACATAACCGGCGCAAGCTTGTCGTCAGACGGAGAACGTCTGGTTGTAACCACACGTGGTGAGGTTTTCAACATACCTACCGACAAGGGGGTAACAAAAAATATAACACGTTCACCAGGCGCTCACGATCGTGACGCGGAATGGTCGCCTGATGGAAAATCAATTGCCTACATTTCCGATGCAACAGGAGAAACAGAACTTTATTTGCAAGATGCAGTTGGATCTGACCCTGTTCAGCTTACCAAAAATAATGACACATACATTCGTTCATTTGTATGGAGCCCCGATTCAAAATCGATTGTTTACACCGATCGCAACAATCGTATAAATCTGTTGGATGTCTCTTCAAAACAAAAGACAGTATTGTTGCAAGATCCCGCAGGTGAACCTCGCGGAGTAATTTTCTCTCCCGACAGCAAGTGGTTGACATATTCTCGTATGGAATCCAATGATTTCAATGTTGTATATATATTTAATATAGCGGCAAAAAAAGAATACGCGGTTACCGACAAGTGGTACGAATCGTATAGTTCTACGTTTAGTAAGGATGGTAAATACCTTGTATTCTCTTCTGCCCGGAATTTTAATCCGGTGTATGGCTCTAAAGAATGGAATCATATATATCAAAATTCGAATGGCATCTATCTTGCTCTTTTGTCTAAGGATACACCTTCTCCATTTCTTGAAAAAGATGCAGTAGTAAACGAGAAGAAACCGGCAGAGAAAAAGGATTCGGTAGTTACCGTTAAAATAGATTTTGATGGAATAGCCAATCGCATAGTGAAGCTTCCTGTTCCGGCCGGTTCATACCGGAATTTCTATATGGATGGAAACAAGGTATATTATTCGAAACAAGGTGCGGTAACTGTCTTTGATTTGAAGACTCAGAAAGAAGAAACTTTGGTTGAAGGCGCTTCGATGAATGTGGATTATAATAGTAAAAAAGCGTTGTTTTATAAAAACAGGCAGCTTTATGTTGCTAATATTCCTGCCGGAAAAACGGAACTGAAAGATCCTGTAAACCTATCGAATATGAAGATATATACAGACTATCCTCAAGAGTGGGCTCAAATATTCGATGAGGCATGGCGGGTATATCGTGATGGATTCTATGTGGAAAATATGCATGGCGTGGACTGGAAAGCAATCAAGAAAAAATACGAGGTGTTGTTGCCTTATGTGAAAAATCGCTTAGACCTGAATTATATAATAGGTGAAATGATTGCCGAGTTGAATTGTGGACACGCATATGTAAATCCGGGAGAAGCGGATCGCGCGGATAGGATTAATACGGGTCTGCTTGGCGCCGAAATATCACGTGATAAGAGTGGATTTTTCCGTATAGAGAAAATATTGCAGGGTGCCGCATGGGATAAGGGGCTTCGCTCGCCGCTGACTGAACCGGGAATAGACGCTAAAACCGGAGATTTTATAGTGGCTATAGATGGTATCGCCGCTAATTCAGTAAAGGATATGTTCTCGTTGCTGGTCGGCAAGGCCGGGGTTTCAACCGAAATATCGTTGAATAGTAAACCGCAGTTGGCAGGAGCCCGTAAAATTGTAATTAGTCCGATTGCCGACGAAAGCCCTTTGTATCAATACGAATGGGTACAAAATAATCTTAAGAAAGTAGAAAAAGCTTCGAATGGTAAAATCGGATATATCTACATCCCTGATATGGGACCTGAAGGCTTGAATGAATTTGCCCGTTATTTTTATCCGCAACTGGATAAGGAAGGTTTGATAATCGATGACCGTGCCAATGGCGGCGGAAATGTATCTCCTATGATATTGGAGCGTCTTTCGCGAGAGCCTTACCGGTTGACTATGCGTCGCGGATCGAACCGTATAGGAACAGTTCCTGATGCTGTGCAAATAGGACCAAAAGTATGTCTGATAAATAAATATTCTGCTTCTGACGGTGATTTATTCCCTTGGGGATTCCGTGCATTGGGCATCGGTAAACTTATTGGAACACGTACTTGGGGTGGAATTGTTGGTATATCAGGTTCGATGCCGTTTATTGATGGTACAGACATACGGGTGCCATTCTTTACCAGCTATGATGCTAAAACGGGGCAATGGATCATCGAAAATCATGGAGTTGACCCGGATATAGTAGTGGACAACGATCCTATTAAAGAATGGAACGGGGAAGATCAACAGCTTGACCGCGCTATTGAAGAGGTGATGAAAGAACTCAAAAACAGAGAGCCTTTAAAGCCGGTTCCAACGCCTAGAGTCTGGAATAAATAACAATATATTTAGGCCAAAAATAAAAATACCTGATTTCTCATATGTAAAAACCGATAGATCTGAATCTATCGGTTTTTGCTGTTATTTATAATAACCTGTCAACTTATAAAATCGATCAATACAATCAGAAGAAAACCTCTCTGAATTTATAATCGTAATTTATCAAAAAGACTTTTGTATCAATACTGTAGAACTAATTATTTTTTAGTTGATAAAAATAGTTCCACACATAATAATTTTGTACTTTTGCAGCGCAAAACAAAGGCATTTGGAATCAATAAAAACTTTAGATAAAAAGAACAATGGCTTTAAAATTTATGACTGCCGAAGAGGCGGCAGCACTTATCAATCACAACGACAACATAGGATTTAGCGGCTTTACGGCTGCCGGATGTCCTAAAGTAGTGCCAGCCGCGCTGGCAAAACGCGCAGAAGAAGAACATGCAAAAGGCAATCCATTCGAAGTTGGAATGTTTACAGGGGCTTCAACCGGAGACTCTATCGACGGAAATCTGGCTCGCGCACACGCCGTAAAATTCCGTACTCCTTACCAATCGAGTAAAGACATGCGTAATGCTATCAATAGCGGAGAAGTTAAATACTTCGACATGCACTTGTCTCAACTTGCCCAGGAAATCCGTTACGGATTTCTAGGTGGTGTAGATGTTGCTATCATCGAAGCTTGCGATGTAACCGAAGAAGGAGAAATTATCCCTACATGCGGTGTAGGTATTATGCCGACTATCGCCAAAATGGCTAAACTTGTTATCGTTGAATTGAACCGCTGGCATCCAAAAGAACTGAAAGGAATGCACGACATAGCCGAATTTATCGACCCTCCTTTCCGTATCCCTATTCCTATTTACCATGCTAGTGATCGCGTTGGAACTAATAGCGTAAAAATAAATCCGAATAAAATAGTTGTAGTAGAAACCAATACGCCTAACGAAGGTTCCGGTTTTGCACCTGTAGATGAAATCACAGCCAAGATTGGAGAAAACGTAGCTTATTTTCTTGAAAAGGAAATGGCTGAAGGACGTATGCCAAAAGAATTCCTGCCTGTACAATCGGGTGTAGGAAATATAGCCAATGCTGTACTTGCTGCTATGGGCGACAGCAAAGCGATCCCTAATTTTGAAATTTACACGGAAGTTATACAAGATGCAGTTATCGAACTGATGGAAAAAGGCCGTGTCCGCTTTGCCAGTGGCTGTTCACTTACTGTAAGCAATCCGGTTATTGAAAAAATATACAAGAACCTTAGTTTCTTCAAAGAAAAGCTTATTCTTCGCCCTTCGGAGTTTTCAAACAATCCGGGTATCGTCCGCCGTCTGGGTGTTATAGCCATCAATACAGCCCTTGAGGCTGATATTTATGGAAATATCAACTCTACCCATGTTACCGGAACAAAAATGATGAATGGTATCGGAGGTTCAGGAGACTTTACCCGTAGCTCGTACGTATCCATATTTGTTACTCCATCAGTCGCAAAAAACGGCCAAATCAGTGCATTTGTGCCTATGGTTGCTCATATGGATCATAGTGAGCACTCTGTGAAAGTGATTATATCGGAGTATGGTATAGCAGATCTTCGAGGCAAATGTCCGAAAGAAAGAGCCGAGGCAATTATAGAAAACTGTGTTCACCCTGATTATCGTCCGTTGTTGAGAGAATACCTTGCACGTTGTGAAAACGGACATACTCCTGTAGACCTATACGATGCATTCTCTTTTCATGAAGCATTTATAGAAACAGGCGATATGAAAAATGCTAAATGGCGTAAAGAAAAGAAAGCTTAAAGCTTCAATCTGAAAATAGAAAAGAGGGTGTGTCGAAAGCCCTGTAAACAAATTAGACCGATGTTTTTAACGACTTCGGTCTTTTTTGTTCTGTCCCTCAATTATCCCTATTCAGGTTTTAATGCCACACCTGTCTTTTTCTTTCCATTGATCTTTATTACAATCGGTCCCCGAAATTGGACATGCCGTACATATTCTGATTCATATATGGACGGTTGATTATTTAAGAAATCTTCATCAAAGACACCATCACCTTGTAAAAATGGATTAATCGAAAAGTAACCAACACCAAAAGATGTCAGATTTTGGAAAAAATGTGTTCCTTGGCTCGGCTCTATTTTATAATTATCCAAAGCTAATTCCACCAAAACCCGGGCATTACTTATTTGAGACCATTTTACAGGGATACCTAACCAAGGATCGCTACTTCCCCATCTGCCAGGACCGACCAATATATAACCTTTTTCTCTATTTAAGAAATCCATATTTATTGAGTCTATTTCAGTAGCTATTTTAGGATTATTGGCAGGATTAAACCCCTTTGATTTTACATAAACAATATCATAAACATCGTTTACGATACCATGTCCCAAAGCATTACTAGAATAAAGAATTTCTTGAGATGGATCTATTCGGGATAAATCTTCGAGCATAAGTTCTTTATTTTGTACAATAGGTCTTATTTGTAACAAATAAAAAAAGCCTTCGCCTTTATCTTTAAGGTCTACTGCAAACTCTATTTCTACAGCGCGTCCCATTTCTTCTTGACCTATTTTTAATACTTTCCGCAAAATTTCTGACAGCGGGAAAACATTATGTTGCAAAACGTTGGCAAATGAAATTATTTTCCGGCCACTTTCATAATAACCTTCATAAATAATCTGGTCAACAGGATCGTATGTAGATGAAATGTATCTGATAGAATTATCTTTTTCCGCATCTTTAACAGTTAGTTTCAAAAGATTAAAACCATCATTTGTCGAAAAATCTTTATTTATCTTTTTAAGATCTAAAGCATAAAAATATCGTTGAGTATCTCTCAGCGCAAGTTCAACAGTACTTAACTGAATGATATTATGCGGATGCGCAGGGGAAAAACGGATATTAGTTCCCCCGTCAACAATATATTTCCCCAAGCCTAGAACAATATTAGCTATACCGTCTTCGGGTTTCTCGTTTCCTATAGGGTAAAAATTTAAAGAACGTGCCACCCCCGATATAGTAGGATAGAATCTATCGCCATATGTAGTCCCAACTGCTTCCTGCAACACAATCGCCATTTTCTCTTGATCGATTATATTTTGAGTAGCCGTCATATATGTTTTACTTTCTCTGTAAAATACAGACGCATACACAGCCTTTATCGCTTTGCTTAAGAGAGCCAATGTTTCGTACTTATCCTCAAATAACGGAATCATATATGTAGAATAAATACCAGCAAACGGCTGATAATGAGAATCCTCCAACAAACTAGAGGATCTAACCGCAATCGGAGTCTTAATTACATCCAAAAAGGCCATAAAATCTTCAAGAAGCCGGTCAGGTAAACCTGCTCTAAGAAAGTAATGCAAAATCTCATCGTCTGGTCTATCGGATAAAGCAATAGGATACAAATCGTTTAACTCCATAAATTCGTCAAAGATATCGGTACACAATACTACAGTACGGGGTATTCTTATCAGAATATTTTCGTCACCATTTAACTCTACATGCTCCTTTACTATATTATCCATAAAAGCTATACTACGCCCCTTCCCCCCTATCGATCCATCCCCCATTCGTGCAAAATTAGAGAATTCATCAAACCTATCTTTATCGAAAATTGCAACAACCCCGGAGTTTTTCACCCGCCGATATTTAATAATTATATCATATATCATTTCACGGGCTTCATCCATTGTTTTATAGTCCGAAATATCTATTCTTTTGAGCCATTCAGCAACAGGAAACATTGCTCTGGAGTAAAAGAATCGCGAAAAATGATCGTTCGACAAATGATATATCAAAGATTCGGTAGGAATCGATAATATATTTTTCTGTAAATCTTTTAAGTTTTTAATTCTATAAATTTCCGCTCCCGTCTTTGGATTAATTATTAAAAAATCACCAAAACCAAAATTATTTACAACCTGCTTTTTCAAATCTCTGGGAAAACTTTTCGAATTCTTATCTATAAAGCTGCAAGACAGCTCATCTGCATAAGCCTTATTATTAATTTCAGATGAAGTAAAAACAACAGGCACAAATCTCTTTTGCGACCTGATCCATTTAGCAAAATGGTATCCGGCAAGTTTATCTTTCACCCCATTATGCAAATAACTCATATCCGTAACTACACCTAATATATTGTTATAATATTTAGTATATATATTTATAGCTTCTTCATAAGTCCGGGCCAACATAATTTTAGGACGTCCACGCATACGAAGTTTTTGCTGATGTTCATTTAATGCCTCTTTTGAAAAATCCTTAGATTCCTCCATTATTATTTTAAAAAGAGTAGGTAATGCAGAAGAATAAAAACGTATCGAATCTTCAATTAGCAATATTGCCTGAACACCTACACTTTCTGTATCATGTTCCACGTTCATTGAATCTTCTATCAATTTAATGATAGCTAACAATAAATCAGGATTACCCAACCAACTAAAAACATAGTCAACTCCAGACAAATCCTCAGAAGCCAATCGCTTTGATACTTCTCGTGAAAATGGGGTCAATACGACAAAAGGTGTATCCGGATAGAGTTGTTTAATATGTGTAGCCGTAGAAAACATATCCGCTTCATCCAGATTTGGCATCTGTATGATTAGCTCATAATGATTTTCATTTAGTTCCATCAATGCCTCTTCTTTTGTCACTACCTGAGTAAAACGAGGAGGATAACTCAAGTTGAGGGAAGTATACTCATTAAATATTTGTTCATTAATCCGTCCATCATCTTCTAACATGAAGGAATCATACTTCGTTGCTATCAGCAAAACATTAAAAATGCGTTTTGTCATCAGACTATCAAATGATGTATCGACGAAACGAAAAGACTTTATATCAATAGATTTCTCCATATTATTCCAAGAAATTTAAAATAAAAGCTAAGATAACATTAATGAGAATAAAAGACAAGGTAGGAGAAAGATAATTAATCCAATAACAGAAAAACAGAGCTTGTTTAGGGTCATCCCAAAACTCAAACTGTGAATGTAAAAGCGACCTATAATTCTTTGATTATAAGTCGCTTTTATCTTTCTTTCGTGGTACCACCAGGAATCGAACCGGGGACACAAGGATTTTCAGTCCTTTGCTCTACCAACTGAGCTATGGTACCATGACCGTTTTGCGTGTGCAAAGATAGTATATAATTTATATTCTCCAAAAGATATATTAAAAATAATCACATCTTTTTTCACCTCTAAATAATCCTCAAATCTCATGGAAGTGAATATCAATGCGAAACAGCTTTTAATCCAACAATAGAAATAATGAGAGTTGAGATGAAAAACATACGCATTATACTCACAGGCTCTTTAAATACGAATATCCCAACCAGAACCGTTCCGACAGCCCCTATGCCCGTGAAAACTGCGTATGCGGTCCCCATAGGTATTATTTGAACAGCTTTTATCAATAGCCCCATTCCTAAGATTAAACATATACCAAAGGAAATATACCAATAATAAGAGTGTGGCGCTATCGCTTCTTTTGCTTTTGATAACGAAAAAGTAAATCCCACCTCAAAAAAACTTGCTAATAATAAATAAACCCAACTCATAATTATAAACTTAAATACATTGTTTCACAAATAAAAACTTCTCAAAGTCAAATGACTCTGAGAAGTTATATATCCGGCATTATTTGATTCTTTCAGATACCTAAGTCCCTACAGACTTGCTCTATTTTTTTGTCGGCAGCAGCATCTACCGAATCATATCCTGCTCTTGATTTCAATTTATCTTTAACTTCAATATAGAACTTAATTTTAGGTTCTGTTCCTGATGGACGAATAGATACTTTTGTCCCATCTTGAGTAAAGTATTGCAACACATTAGATGTTGTAGGCATCTCAAGGGTATACTCCTCATCAATACTCAAATCGAAAGCTTTCAGCTTTACAAAGTCTTTTATCAAAGTAACCTTTGCTCCGGCAATTTCTTTAATGGGATTATCCCTGAAATTCTTCATCATAGCTTCAATTTCTTCGGCTCCGCTCCTACCCTCTTTTACTACTGAAATACCTTTCTCCTTCGAAAAACCATACTCTACATATATATCTTGGAGCAATTCGTATATAGTTTTTCCATTATCTTTTGCCCAAGCAGCAATTTCTCCGAATAAAATAGCTGCAGAAACAGAATCTTTATCCCGGACAAAATCTTCGGCCAAGAATCCATAACTTTCTTCTCCTCCGCCAATATATTTACGTTTACCTTCCAATTCACGCATTACGGAAGCAATCCATTTAAACCCGGTATAACATTCAAACATTTCAACACCATTCTTTTCTGACACAACCTGAGTCAAGGTGCTGGTTACAATTGTACGTACAGTATATTCTTTTCCTGTCAGCCGGCCTAACTCTCTCTTGCGTGTAATAATATAGTAAACCAACATAATCATAGTCTGGTTACCATTCAATAAGATAAAGTTGCCTTTATCATCCCGCACACCGGCTCCAAAACGGTCTGCGTCAGGATCTGTGGCAAAAACAAGATCGGCATTTGTTTCCTCTGCCTTCTTTACAGCTAATGCCATCGCAGCAGGGTCTTCCGGATTTGGAGATACAACAGTAGGAAATTCTCCGCTTAGAACATTCTGTTCCGGCACATCGATAATATTTGTAAACCCGCAGGCTTTCATCGCTTTTGGTATTATTGTAGAACCCGTACCATGCAACGGGGTATATACAATACCAATATTACCATGTTTCTTAACAGATTCGGGTGAGAGCATCAATGTTTTCAGGTCTTTGATATAGGCTTCATCCATATCTTTTCCCAAAATCTCAATAAGGCTTTTATCCCCTCCTTTAAATTTAATATCTTCTATATTGACACGATTCACCTCTGCTATAATGTTCTTATCATGCGGAGGAACAACCTGTGCCCCGTCTTCCCAATAAGCTTTATAACCATTATATACTTTCGGATTGTGAGAGGCAGTAATCATAATACCACTCTGGCAATCCAATTTGCGAATAGCATAAGATACTTCCGGTGTAGGACGCAAATCTTCAAACAAATACGCTTTAATACCGTTTGCCGAAAATATTTCAGCTGATATCTCGGCATATTTACGGCTATTGGTCCTACAGTCGTGACCAATAACCACCTTTATCTGTTTAAGCCCGGCAAACTCTTTTAGCAGATAGTTAGCCAACCCTTGTGTAGCTCCGCCAATAGTATATATATTAACCCGGTTGGTACCAACACCCATAATACCGCGAAGCCCTCCTGTTCCAAATTCAAGATCTTTGTAAAAAGCCTCTATCAGATCGGTTTTATCTTCCTTATCCAACAATGCTTGCACTGCTTTCCTTGTTTCAGCATCATATTTGTCCGATAACCATGTCTTAGCCTTATTTGTCACCTGTACTAGTAAATCACTACTTTCCATGTTCTTATATTTTAGATTGTTTATTGATTCAAATAATAATAGATCAACAAAAGTAATATTTTTTCATCGGTTTTCCTGTAATTTCTTTTTCCTTTTTCCATCAAGGCTTACTGTTTATAACTTCTCCTTCATTTCATCAAAGATCTTTTTAGCCATCGCTTCGCGCCGGTCATAACTCATAATTCTTCATTCTTACTTGTACATATATAATATAATTTTATTGTAAAAATATATACATTAGATATTATATAGAATAAAGATTTATGGATTTCATAAACAAACAATTAACCACAGAGTTTACGGAGTTATGGTTCACGGTGTATCACGGTGTAACTCCGTGATATTTAACTCGGTGCAACTC
>NZ_BAAHWU010000065.1:0-14102 GCF_054601275.1 Dysgonomonas reticulitermitis
ATATTTCAAATTATTTCCTGTAGCAAAACATGTACTATCTAGAGTTACGCAGCCTTTCATATCAATACCAAAACGAAGGATAGATCCTACTCTTTTCCAGACGATTTTTTGTTTAGAAAAATCGTCCATATAATTTGCTCCCCACCGCTGCAAAGCATACCATTCATAACGAATTCCTGTCTCTGCTCTGTTTCTGCCAGAAAGCTCTTTTTTATATTTTAACAAATGGTTGTATATATCTGGATATTCTTTTAGAAATTCTTGCTCTGCTTTTTCAGATGCTCCAGAGATAATTGAATCTTTATGCAGCGGAAAATGCCAGGGTATATATATTAGCCATAAATCAGCAAATTCATAGCCATAGCGTTTTATATCCCTGCCTCTTAAAATAGGGCGAATAATTTCGGCATTTTTAGATGATTTTGTGATTAGTTCATCTTTAGTTTTTCCGTCTATAATAAAAGCTTCGTTGAAGCCCGTTTTTATGCCATAATTAATTTGTATATCCCAATTTCTCAGAGGTACACCAACCGATTCAATTTTCTCTTTTATTCTTTTTTCTATATCCGAGAGGATGGCAAAAGATGATATTGATTTTTCATTGAAAGAAGAAATGATCGCAGATTGATTAAGGTAATCGCTCTAAAAATGTCGAATAAAATAGTATTATAAAAATCTATATTTTTAGTATATATAATATGTCTATCTATATTAATTATACTAATTTTATCATTTAAAATTGTATAAATTAAATCTAAAATTATGATTTACGGATATATCAGAGTTAGCTCAGATAAACAAACAACAGAAAATCAACACTTCGAAATAGAAAACTATTCTAAACTGAAAGAAATGCCTATAGACGAATGGATAGAAGAGACAATTAGTGCGACAAAACATCTTTCAGATCGAAAATTCGGAGCATTGCTTACAAAAATGCAAAAAGGAGATATTCTTATTGTAACGGAGCTATCGAGGTTAGGACGTAATCTAATGCAAATAATGAGTATTCTTCATACATGTATGGAGAAGGACATCATGGTCTTTACTATCAAAGAGAATTATGAACTCGGTAATAATATTAATTCTAAAGTCTTAGCTTTTGCTTTTGGGTTATCCGCTGAAATTGAACGTAACTTAATATCACAACGTACAAAAGAAGCTTTAGCTCGAAAAAAAGCAGAAGGGGTTATTCTTGGTCGTCCTGTTGGAAGTAAGTCCAAGACAGTAAAGCTAACGGGGCGAGAAAACGAAATGAAAGCATTACTAGATAAAAAAATTTCAAAAAGTGCAATCGGACGAATTCTGGGCGTGCATCGCTTGACGGTAAGTGCCTTTCTCAAGGACAACCCACAAATGTAACCCAAGGTTCATATTTTTCTTCTTTTTACATCTGATATACACCCTTCATAAAGAAAGAATAAACAAAGCAAGACTTTCAACGAAAATACGCTAGCCGTAGGCTTGGAAGATTTTCGTTGAAACCGTAAGGCTTGGTCTTGATGGTTTATTCTTTGTATATTATTTTGTATAGAAGATGAAAAAGAAAACTCTTCATATTTGAAAAAGTCGTATCTTAGTTCATTGAAATACATCGATGTGAGGCATTGTAAACAATTGGATAGTAGTGTGATTTGCTTTCAAAATTGTATCTTAGTTCATTGAAATACATCCGATTATGAGTTTTTTTTCGGTTCGATCCCGTTGTGATTTGCTTTCAAAATTGTATCTTAGTTCATTGAAATACATCTAGCCCAATGGCTCGTCTATCTGACGATAGTTGTGATTTGCTTTCAAAATTGTATCTTAGTTCATTGAAATACATCGTTTTTGCTTCGTCAGTACTATTAGGTGTGTTGTGATTTGCTTTCAAAATTGTATCTTAGTTCATTGAAATACATCGTATCGCATGCATCAAATGCAAAAGAAATAGTTGTGATTTGCTTTCAAAATTGTATCTTAGTTCATTGAAATACATCACGTATCAAGTATGTTCTGGTTAAAGTCTGTTGTGATTTGCTTTCAAAATTGTATCTTAGTTCATTGAAATACATCGCCTTGCCCCTTGCTAGGCTGGTCGGCGCTGTTGTGATTTGCTTTCAAAATTGTATCTTAGTTCATTGAAATACATCCTATGTAATTAGATATTCAGATCATTGGTGTTGTGATTTGCTTTCAAAATTGTATCTTAGTTCATTGAAATACATCTCTCAACTATATCATATAATTGAGAATATGTTGTGATTTGCTTTCAAAATTGTATCTTAGTTCATTGAAATACATCAAGAAATCATTCTTCATCTCTCCTATCCAGTTGTGATTTGCTTTCAAAATTGTATCTTAGTTCATTGAAATACATCCCAGCCTTTTCCCTTACAGTACCCACAGCGGTTGTGATTTGCTTTCAAAATTGTATCTTAGTTCATTGAAATACATCAATCTTCGAATTGCTTGTTAACGTCGGCAGGTTGTGATTTGCTTTCAAAATTGTATCTTAGTTCATTGAAATACATCATCCTTCCATTTTTTTCACCTTTTTCGCCAGTTGTGATTTGCTTTCAAAATTGTATCTTAGTTCATTGAAATACATCTATCCTTCCATTTTTTTCACCTTTTTCGCCGTTGTGATTTGCTTTCAAAATTGTATCTTAGT
Source organism: Dysgonomonas reticulitermitis (assembly GCF_054601275.1). Classification (NCBI taxonomy): domain Bacteria; kingdom Pseudomonadati; phylum Bacteroidota; class Bacteroidia; order Bacteroidales; family Dysgonomonadaceae; genus Dysgonomonas; species Dysgonomonas reticulitermitis. The sequence goes on from NZ_BAAHWU010000065.1 coordinate 2,654, forward strand.
TCATTGAAATACATCACCCTTCCTAATTATGTAGAAGAAGATTTGTTGTGATTTGCTTTCAAAATTGTATCTTAGTTCATTGAAATACATCTCAAATTAAAAAAGTAACTAAGTATTAACGGTTGTGATTTGCTTTCAAAATTGTATCTTAGTTCATTGAAATACATCGGAAGCAAAAGAAAACTTAGAGAGTGTTGGTTGTGATTTGCTTTCAAAATTGTATCTTAGTTCATTGAAATACATCGCAGGACAGCACGTAGATGGTTACGATCCAGTTGTGATTTGCTTTCAAAATTGTATCTTAGTTCATTGAAATACATCCAAGCATCAGGAACGCCTGACGGATATTAAGTTGTGATTTGCTTTCAAAATTGTATCTTAGTTCATTGAAATACATCCGAGGAGCTCCACGGTGCCTACAGCAAGCTGTTGTGATTTGCTTTCAAAATTGTATCTTAGTTCATTGAAATACATCGTGATTCTTACAAGTAAAGCCCATGCTATTGTTGTGATTTGCTTTCAAAATTGTATCTTAGTTCATTGAAATACATCTAAAGTAGCTATTGAGGTATTTGTTCACTAGTTGTGATTTGCTTTCAAAATTGTATCTTAGTTCATTGAAATACATCTATGCGCGAGATTATAGTAAACCACAGCGTAGTTGTGATTTGCTTTCAAAATTGTATCTTAGTTCATTGAAATACATCGACGGTTTTTGCACTTTTCGCATATCCCCAGTTGTGATTTGCTTTCAAAATTGTATCTTAGTTCATTGAAATACATCAAGGAGACATAAGTACAGTTAATATTGTCTGTTGTGATTTGCTTTCAAAATTGTATCTTAGTTCATTGAAATACATCAATGTGAGCGAAAGAATTGAACTTTTAGAAGTTGTGATTTGCTTTCAAAATTGTATCTTAGTTCATTGAAATACATCCAGAGAGTACAGAATAGATACGTGTGTCCAGTTGTGATTTGCTTTCAAAATTGTATCTTAGTTCATTGAAATACATCAAAGGATGTTTGCGATATATACCGTCAGCAGTTGTGATTTGCTTTCAAAATTGTATCTTAGTTCATTGAAATACATCGTGTTAAGTCATTTTCCCGCAAGTATAATGTTGTGATTTGCTTTCAAAATTGTATCTTAGTTCATTGAAATACATCAGTTAATACTTTGGCATGGTGCTTCTATTGTTGTGATTTGCTTTCAAAATTGTATCTTAGTTCATTGAAATACATCGAAAACCGATAGAAGGAGAGACGATTATGAGTTGTGATTTGCTTTCAAAATTGTATCTTAGTTCATTGAAATACATCCCATGCTTGTTTCAGTCTCGTAGGGCTATAGTTGTGATTTGCTTTCAAAATTGTATCTTAGTTCATTGAAATACATCTTAAGGATATAACTACGTATATAGATCCAGTTGTGATTTGCTTTCAAAATTGTATCTTAGTTCATTGAAATACATCGAGAATTTTAGTCGTATTAGGAGAAAAGTTGTTGTGATTTGCTTTCAAAATTGTATCTTAGTTCATTGAAATACATCACTTATATATCAAGTAGGTTATAACACTTTGTTGTGATTTGCTTTCAAAATTGTATCTTAGTTCATTGAAATACATCTGAAGCTACTGAATTACTTGTAAGAAGTATGTTGTGATTTGCTTTCAAAATTGTATCTTAGTTCATTGAAATACATCTTAAAAATAATTTTTAGCTCACTCGGTAGAGTTGTGATTTGCTTTCAAAATTGTATCTTAGTTCATTGAAATACATCTGTTGCCTGAAACATATCGTGTCATGATGTGTTGTGATTTGCTTTCAAAATTGTATCTTAGTTCATTGAAATACATCTGGCAATGAAAAGATTACATGATGCAGGGTGTTGTGATTTGCTTTCAAAATTGTATCTTAGTTCATTGAAATACATCGACGTTAGCCAGACTTCGTTAGGTTTTGCGTTGTGATTTGCTTTCAAAATTGTATCTTAGTTCATTGAAATACATCACGGTTTATATGAGTATTGATCTGTTCAAGTTGTGATTTGCTTTCAAAATTGTATCTTAGTTCATTGAAATACATCATACCACACAACAAGTATATGTATTTCAACATATTGCAAACACCATTAGCATTTAGAAAATCGATGAATTTCAAATAAAAATCCCGATCAATATCGGGATTTTTATTTTCTAAAACAATTCAAGTTGCTGAGCCCCTGTTTGTTTAGTTTCGGGGCTTTTCCCATAAAATAGTTCCATCATACCAAACTGTTTATCGGTAATACAGAGTATTCCGACATGCCCTTTTGCCGGAAGAAAATTTTTCACTCGTTTGATATGTACATTAGCATTCTCAACACTCATACAATGCCGTAAATAAGTCGAAAACTGAAACATGGTAAATCCATCTCGCTGTAAATTTTTTCTAAAATCAGCGTATACCTTTCTATCCTTCTTCGTCTCGGTAGGTAAATCAAATAATACTAGAACCCACATAATACGGTATTGATTTAATCGGTCTTGCTCCATATTAGCTACGGATTACAATAATTCGGGATATTTAATTTTACGTAGTTTCCCTTCGAAACATTGGTTTAAGGATGCAGTTGTCTGACCTGCGGCAATCATCAATGGACTTTTTTGTTTTCCCATCATCACATCTATCGTTGGTATTTGTAGCAATTTGCTTTTTAACGAAGTCGTTAATTCGGTATAATCCTCGCCACTATCTACTATCGAGAAAACTAATTCATCGACAAATGGACGATATGGTTCCATTATATCGTCTGCCAAGCAATAAGCATTGTATCGATTGTGGTGGTGTATACCCAACGTAGGTAACAACCCACTTGCTACTAACGAGCGGGCAATAACTGCACGAAGTATAGCATATCCATAATTTAGCAGGTTATTAGGTGGATTCTCTTCTCTGCCTCTTGTGAAGTTGTCAATCTGAGGAAAAGCTTCTTTCCAATAGTAAGCAGCGGCACGTCCTTCAAAGTTATCAGGATCGCCACTTTTTACTTCTCCTGCCCAGTGCATCATATTACGAATATTACAAGACCTAAATTTCTTCAATACTTCTGCTTGATTTGTTATTTTGGCTTTTATGGTTTGCTGCCATAAGTTTTTCTTTAAAGGGTCAGAAGCATTGATCTGTGAGTTAAATCTTTCGCTTTGTGTCTTGTTTCCGCATAATGGAAGCATCAACCCTACAGGCATGCGGCTACTATCGCAAGTAAGCAAAGCCGTATTGTTATCCAACAGTTTTTCGATAAGCCCATGTGTTAGGGTTATTTGTTTATGGTCGAGTACAACTACTCCCAAGTCTTCAATAGGAAAGAGGGTTTCGCTTGCTTTTTTGAAATTTTCAGGCAAGCTGTCATTTTTTTCAACTTCGGGTAGTTTTATTACCAACTGATTGTTACGCATACTCAAGTATGCAGGATTTCCAAAGTAAAGTGTTTTTTTTATCATAGCTAGGCTTTTTTGATATTGCCGAGACGATCAATTTGTAATTTCCAGCAAATTGATTTAATTTGAATTCCATTATGACTAGCAGTTTTGTCATCATAAGACCCTACTAACTTACCCTTTTTGTCATTAAATGACAAATCCACTTCTTTGGGGCTTATAGCCCTCGCATGATTATTAGGTGTAAAATAACATGTTTCAGAAAAATCATTGACTTTATACATCCTACTTACCTGCTCTTTAGTCAAATTATCAAAATTAACTAAATGCGGATATTCTTGTTCTTCTTCGTTAGGCACATATACCAAATCATTAGGCGAAAGAGTAAACAATAACTTTTTATCCTCTGTTGATTCTGCTACATCTAATCCCTGCTTTTGTCGTTCGATAACTTCATTTAGCGGAATGGTTTCGTAGCTTCTTTTACCATCTTTTATATAAACTGCAAAAAATAAGTTAGTTCCATCGCTGGCTTCCACATATTTCATCCTCCTATTCCCTTTTTCGCCTAAATTAAATCTGCTTCCAATCTCGAAAACTCGAACTTTATAAATTGGTTGATGACATTTACCATCATTTAACTCAACAATATTTTTATTCATATCTTCAATCCCTTCTGGTGTAAAAGCCATTAGTTCAGGTGATATTTCTTTATTTTCATTATCTAATCTTCCTTTGTATTTTTTCAAATGGTTATATAGAATATTTTGAACGCTGGTAGCTGTAATTTTCCCAATTCGCTTTTCATCGAAAGATGTATCTAATCTTGTTCTGATTGCAGTAATTGATTTTCCTTTGGGTACCAAAATTCTTGATAAATTCACTTTTCCATAAACGAATTGTTTATGCAGAGGTTTACGTACTGCCCAACTATCGCCTTTTTCTTGTTTTTCAATTACTTTTTCACCGTCTTTGTACCGTTGGAATTTATTTACTGATTTGTTTATCACTCGCAGGTTTTGTTTGAAACTCACAATGATGTTTTCTAAAGCGGTTTGGGTGTCCTGCGTGAAAGTTGCCCACGGTTTGTGAAATTCTTTGGGAATTTTACGCAATTCGCCCCTAATGCTTATCTCTTCCATTCGTCTTAACTTCGACACTAAGTTATAATTCTTTCTTTCGGAATTTATTGAGTTTAAATAATTAATATGTTCTCTTGTTATACACGCAATAACTAGAGCGTCAAGGGCATGATGTCGATGATCTATCCGCTTTTTTGAAAATCCTTTTGCGATTGCATCGGGTACAGAAGTTTGAAACACCCATTTGCCTTCGCCGCCGTTTCGTCCTGCTTTTAGTTCCAATTGTCCAAAGTCCGAAGAGTTGGTAAGCATATTCATCCTTTCGAATCGGGGTGCAATAAGACGGTTCCATACATCGTTCAATCCCCAATCCTGTTTCATTTGACTAGTAATACTTCCTGTTATCGAAACTACCTTTTTTGAAGTTGCTTCCTGCTCTAGTTCGCCTTTTTCTGTTTGCCTCACGATATTACTTAGATACGTTTTTACAACTTTTGCAATATAACGGCTATCATTCATTTGTCTGCTGATAAAACTTTCGGGGATCTCTTCGCTTAAAAGATTTCTCTGCTTCGTTTTATTCTTCGAGAAATAACACTTTACATGTTCTTCATATTCAGAAATTTCGTTTATCCTTACTACTTTTCCATCACTAAGTGTTACGATCTGCCCATGATGTTTTTTGATAAATTCCATCGCCGTTTGATTGTCTTTCAAACTGTTTACTTCACTTTCGCAAATCACTTTATTACTTAACGAATCATCGAAAAAGCGAGATTGAGGAAAAACATGTTCGATTTGATATTTTGTTGTGAAAAGTTCGCCCAAACGAATCGTCGCTCCTGTATATGGCGAAACATATCCTTGTTCCAACCACAATTTATATCGTTGAATTTCTGATTTAGTTGGTTTGTTACTTTTTCTGATTTTATCAATTACTTCGAGTTCTTCTTTTTTGCTTTCATAACTGTATATACCTTCTTCGTAAATCTTTAATATTTCTTGTTGCGTTGGCGAGAATGGACGAACTTCAGTAATACCCGCATCCTTAAGTTCTTCGAGTATAGCCTTTATTCGCAGATTGGTATTTTCATTTGCATTAATCTTCTCCGTCATCGACTTCCGTTTGTCCGCAGGATTTTTCATTTCCCTACCCAGCTCAACATGGATTTCATCAAAGAAATTTTCAGTACCATCCCCATATTGCTGCCAAATATCTTTTACCGTTCTGAGTGTTTCGGTAATGACTTGTTCTACAATTGGGTTACGAAGCGAATGTTGTTTAAATCCTTCGGGGTTTCTATTATCTAAGAACCAAGCTAAATCCTTTACGGTTTCCCATTTTACAATATCCTTTGCCTCGGAATGGCGGTTGTACACAATATATGATGCTAACCAAAGCGGTAAACCTCTAAAATGACTTATATCGGTTAAGTTAATTGCCTTATCTCTAACTCTGTTCTTGATCTTTTCATCAAACTCGCCGTCAATTATTTTATCAATTCTTTCTTTTGTCTTATCGTCTATATTTTTATCGTCCCAACATTTCCCCATTCGCATCAGAGGTAACAATTTTTTGATAGCTTTGGCTGAATAAGAACCATAATCACTTTTGTAAGGTGGGAGGTTCGCAAATTGTCTTATAAACTCATCCGGCAGATCGTGCTTTGTTGCAAATTTATTTATTGCACTTTGTATCTCTATTTTATCGATTACCGAATATAAAATATGCCACAGAGCTTCTGTATTAGCCTCATTGAAAAAAGCTTCATTAAAACCTTCAATTTTTGCTGATTTAGACAAAAATAGCGAACGGGTTTCGTTGCAAGGATATTCTTTATCTTCCACATAATTCCAACGATAAGGCAACTTATCTTCACCCCTATTCTTTTTAATTTTGAAATAAGATGTTAGCAGAGTATCTTGTTTTATGTCTTTTCTATCATTAAGCCAATCAAATAGAGCAACATAATCGTCTTCCGTTTTAAGGAAATCTCGAGTAACATCAACATCCAGTTTCAATTTATCATCGACCATCTTTTCACGCTCGTATATTTTCAAGTTTTGTATAAATTGCCAAAGCCTGAATTCCTGAAATAAGGGATGGGACTTAGCGATACATTTCAGAGGTTGACGAATTTCAATATCATTGTCTTCCTTATCTTTTCCTTTATACTTTACCGACTCAAACTGACAATTAGCAATGAGTGATTTCTTGCTTTTCAGCGGACGTTGATAAAAAAGAATATCCTCTAAAAACAGGTGAGTAAAGTCTTTTGTAGCAATATTATTTCGATGCGATTCATTGTTTTTGTAAAGTTCCTGTAAACAAAGGATGTAAAGTTCTGTATTTTGCAATTCGGCATGAAACTCTTTTTGTTTTTCTAAAATAGCTTTTAATTCTGCTTTATAAAATTTTCGTTCAATGGTTCGCACCAATTTCCCATTGATCTTTTGTGTCGGGTTGTCTAAAAGTGAATCATATATAAATTCCCCAACTGTTTTACCCGATTGGTTTATTGTTTGCTCTGTTCGTATTTTCACTAATCCCCAATCTTCTTCTTTTGGCGATCTGAAACTTCGTTTTTCTTCATTATCCTTGTTCAATTTCACACTTCCGTCATCGTTCAACTCGGTGGTTACAATAAAATCTCTGGTTTTACCAATCCAATTCGACAATGAAATCTTACTTTCTCGTTTATAAATCCAACCATTCTCTAAAATAACGTTATACCAAGTTCCGGATTTACCCTTTTCACGTTCTACAACGTCAGTAACAAGAAGTGTATAAAATTCTTCATGTTTATTTTTATTTTCTTCTTGTTCTTCGCCTCGCAACTGATAATAACCTCTTTTTTGATTGAAATTCAAAATCAACCAAGCCAATTCTTCTTTCTCAATTTTTTCAGTTAACGCTTTTTTTCGTAGATAATATATTGTCCAATCATAAGGGATCTTTCTTTCCACTCCGTTTTCTTTCAGTTTAAAAAGCTCAGGTTGCAACTTTTTAAATTCGGCTATCATTTCGTTGAAAGATGCTTTAAATATAAAATCATATTTCTTGGGAGCGATTTCTTGCCATGCTAATTTGGGTTCAGAGTCTTTAATAAATTGCCCGAAATGTTTTTCAAAATCAATTGATTCAGCATAATGTTTCGGTAGAAAGCCCAAGATATTTAACACACGATGTAACCTTTCTCTTCTTAATAAGCAACGTTCCCGTAGGCGTCTTACTCCACGATAACCAGTTCTTTCAGCTGTCTGGGAAATTGATACTCCACTGTCGAACTTCCCTAGCACATCTTGTGACATTGGAATTATCCGACTACCCATACCTTCTATTTTCTTATTTTCAGCATCTACCAATGCCCAACCAATGGAGTTAGTTCCCAAATCTAATCCTAATATCTTTTTCATAGTATCCTTTTTATCAAAGCCTTAAAGATAAATAAATAAATTTTAAGAATATTGATCTGGTTATGTGAAATTTTAATATATTTGCAAATACAATTACGAAAGCAAATCACAATAAGGATTATTCCGTTGTGAAAACATCAATTGCGGCACTTCGGTGTCGCTTTTTCTATTTTTATATCTACTACATACGAAAAAAGCCGATTAACATCGGCTCTAAAATTCTATAATATAATAAAGATATCTATGAGGTTTACCCCATATTTGCATACTCCCCAATCTTTGCCTCACAGATACGCTTGGTAATATCTCGAAGCAATTCCACTTTCGGAATAAGAGCATCAATGTCCTCTTTTGTAACAATAAATTTCGGATTATACCTCGCCTCTATATAAGCATCCTTTACCAGATTGAAAAGCCGTTTCTCTTCCACCGAATTATTGGGAAAGACATGAGCCAAATCCGCAGAATGACCTTTGACAGACGCAGCCAGTTTAGTCAGGTTATGTTGTTTACTACTTCTCAGCGTAAAAGCTAAACGGATAGAATAGTAATAGTTTTCACAGGCTTGGTGAATATGAAAAGAACACATTTGGTATTTTTCATCTGAGATATCATGACGAGCACTTCTTAAAAAATCATTTGCTTTATCAAATTTGTCATCAAAGTACTCCTGAGCCTGTTTTTGTATCTCATCAAACTTTAGCTTGCGTCTTCGGGCTAGTTTAAACTTACCACTATCGTAAAGGATAACTCCTTCCTGTTTGATTTGGGTATGGAAATACCTGCCTTCTTCGAGAGCTTTATTTATTGTTTTAATATCGTCATTGATGAAGTTAACAGGAGTTTGGTAATCGGGTTCTTTATAATATAATGCATCAATATTATCTAATATAATTCCTGCTTTATTGTCTGATATCCTACTTGTTATTACATAAATATCATAGTCGGATCGAAAAGAGGTAGGAATACCAAATTCCACCCGTTCGTCATAGTCCACGTATTCATTTCTGGCATAGCTACCGAATAAGATAATCATTTGGGCTTCGGGAAGCCGTTTGTTGATCTCCATAACAAGGCGTATTAAGTCTTCTTGTTTGGATTTGGGCAGATAGGCTATGGACTTTTTCATCGGAATTATTTAGATACTATAAAATTAAGTTTACCAAAGATAAGGAAAAAGAAAAATACTTTATTACATAAAATTGTATATTTGTTAACTGGATATTTCGTACTGCTATTTTTATGGGTCTGATACCTTTGCAGTTCTATAAGTCAAGCTTACAGTCGTAAATATATCTGTTTCTTTAGATTAATAATCAGTCTGATAGTATTATGTATTTTATCAAGCTCTAAACAGACATATATATGGCAACACAAGAAAAAATCTCAATTGAATATTGTGCAATACTGATAAATTGTTCCTCCTTAGTACTCAGGCTATCCCATGATGAAATCAAAGAAAGCTACTCAGACAATCCTATGTATATAGCCGAGTATATTGAAAATGGAATGAAAGAGAATTTAATAGAACTTGCGTTCGATGATCAGAAAGCAACCCTGTCCTGTGCCTTTGACGGAAATAATAACTGCAATGCTTCTTATATATTCTTTGACAACTTAGACGAGTTGAATAACTATATCAGTTATCTGAATAAGACTTACGCTTATGATTATATTCAGAACCGTTGGGTATTACCCAATTCTTTCATATCCATAAAAAAGACCAAAGACGATATTTTCTTTATGTCTTTCTATTAACGGATTCCAAATATTGTATTGTAAAATGCGTGCTTTAGCTTATTAGCACGCATTTTTATATTACGTCAGTTAAGCATATCAATTTTATTTTGTCTTCTTTTTCTTGTCTGTAATAGTGTTGTTTGTTTTCAAACTATCATTTTCGATTTGTAGTTTATACATCGTTACACTCTGCCAAGTGTACCTGTTTTGCAGAATCGCATAATCGGCGTGCTGTTTCATACTGAAGGTAATCATCATAAATAAGAATACGATCAATACTCCTATAATAAATGTGGTTTTACGGATTCTGCCCCATCCGAATACCATCGTTTTATCTTTGGATAATATAGATTGTATTGCTTCTAATGTGATATTATTTTCAGGTATTCTTATGGACTCGACCGTTTCTTTTGTCTTTAAAACATTATTATTGAGCCTCTCAATATTTTTGAGATTTGCTGCAAAATGAGAATCTGTATGTTTTCCAAGAATTTTTATGCCATCATCTACCATAGCCTTTATTTCTTCTTTGGAAACAGTAGGTATATCTTGTTGTGGTATCTCAATTGATACTTCTTTTTTGGATATCATATCCAGTTTCTCGTCCATTTCGGACAGTTTGCCCCAAAGGGCTTCATTTGATACGTTTGACATAATTGTTATTGTTTAGGTTTATAATAATTTTGATTTGTAATGTTTCTTATCTTTTAATTCCGCTTTTCTTGCGGCGTTTTTTATCTTCGTGTTCCATTCTTTTCCTAAATGCGTCTTCTTCATAATCGTCTCCATGCTGCTGAAAATTAGTCATGCCACTAAGCCCATCCAGAACAGAATCAATAATTGAGGCGGATTGAGACTGCTGTTCTTTTGGATATGGTTGATTTTGGTGTTGCTTATTATTATATTGTTGGTCTTCAGCATATAGTTGATTATTCAGTTTTAAATAACTGAATTGTCTGTCTATATCAGACCCTTTGAATGAACAGTCTCCTTTTTTGAAAGAGACACCCTGTACCTCACCGGTTTGACCTTTATACTTGTAAGCAATGGATATGCCTTGCTGTTTTAAGTTTTGCTCAAATTGTTGCCAATTTTTTGATGTTTTCAGGGTCGCTTTAATGGCGTAGTATATTTCGTATTTTATTTTCTCTGCTCCTTTCAGTTTATCGGTGTTGACCTGCTCCTTAACTTTTCCAAAAGTGAGGTTGTGTTTCTTTTTAAGAGCTTTACATACTTTTACATTTTCATATTTATCATTATTATCTTTGATAGTTTCTCCGTTATTATCAACTCTGTTGAATACAATATGGCAATGAGGGTTATCGGTATTATTATGCCTAACGATAATATATTGGGTATTTATGATTTTCATGGCTTTCATATATTCTTTTGCGAGTTGAATCATAAATTGATCTGTCAGCCTCGGTTCGTCTTCTTTGGCATAGCTAAGGGGTATGTGACCGACACATTTCAAGAGGTTCGGGTTCATCAAACTTTGCATATAAAAGCTGTTGATAATCGATTTCGTATCTGTTAATAATACGCCTTCACTATCGATCAACTTCACATTTTCTTTATCAAGTACATAGGGAATACAACCTTTAAAGCTTCTTCCTTTTATTATTTTTCCAATCATCTGAGAATTTATTTATTATGTTTTGACACTAGTGGGCACTAAAAATTAAAACTTGTTCTTTGAAATGCTTTATACATTGTGGTTTCAGAAGATTTTAGTTGCGTGACGATTTGAATTGGCTTACTTGTCTTTAGCTTTGCCAAAAGTTAAAAA
>NZ_BAAHWU010000066.1:0-13906 GCF_054601275.1 Dysgonomonas reticulitermitis
TGTACCCTGTCCGAAAGGGGTATTTTCCGGTCTTTTTCGGCTTCATCAATCTGTTTGCCTTTTGATTAAAAATACTGGTAATCAGTTAGTTTGCTTCAACTTGCACAAAGTTGCTTGTGGGTATTGACTTTTAGTTAAAAAGTAATTATAATGCATATAGTCTAATAAAATAGACATATATTTGTTTCATAGATATAACTAATGGATATGCAACTAACTAAAGCCGAAGAGCAAATAATGCAAATTCTCTGGATGATGGAAGAAGGTACGGTTCAGGATATATTGAAGGAATTTGTAGATCCAAAGCCGGCACGTACTACCATCGCAACAGTATTGAGCATTTTGGAGAATAAAAACTTTGTAACTCACCGTTCTGAGGGAAGGCTGAATATATATAAAGCCCTTGTGGCAAAAGAAGATTATTCGAAGAAGCAGCTGCTTGGTTTTGTAAAGGATTATTTCAACGGCTCATTTTCTTCTATGGTATCATTTTTTGCTAAAGAAAACAATCTTACGCTGGAAGAGATGGATCATCTACTCGAAGAAACCCGCCAGGCGCTGGATGACAAACAAACTGATAAAACGGAATAGTTATGGAAGAATTTATTATATATATATTGAAATCAGGGCTTTGCCTTGGCTTATTCCTGGTGATATACACCTTGTTTCTCAGGCCTGCTACTTTTTTCAAATTCAACAGGGCTTTTTTAATAACAGGAATACTTGCTTCTTTTATAATGCCTTCTATACATTATACTTACGATGTTGAGATTCCTATGGTTACTGCCGGGCCTGTAATATCTGAAGTTAACAATAACGTCGCTTTAGAGCAAGGTAGTTCTGTAAATATATGGGGTATATGTTTCTTAATATACATTGTCGGAATCGCCATATTGACTATACGGAATCTGGTCTCTTATGTGAAGCTGAACAGATTGATAAGGGCTGGGGTGAAATCAGATTCCGGCTACTTCAAGATAGTTGAAAATATAGATATTAAATCCCCTTTTACAATATTGAACTACATCCTGATCAATACAAAAAGCCTGAGTAATGTGGAAAAAGACCTTATACTGAAGCACGAAGTAACACACATTGACCAGAAACACTGGATAGATTTGTTTTGCAGCGAGTGTGTACTTCTATTGCAATGGTTCAATCCTTTCACGTGGATTTATGTTAAGCTATTGAAGGAAAACCATGAATTTTTAGCCGATAAAGCAGTAATAGATTCAGGTACATCTCCTGCTGTGTACCAAGCTGTACTTATCAATCAACGCTTTCAGGGACAAGTCTTCTCCTTTTCTAATTCTTTTAACTATGGTAAGTCGTCGAACCGGCTGGCAATGATGAAAAGGACAAAAAGCTCTCCTTGGAAAAGAATAGCGGCGCTTCTTATTCTTCCGGTATTTGGTTTTTTTATATGGGCTTCGGCAGAACCTAATTACGTAGTACAAGAATCTTTGCCTGTAACTGTATCACAAAAATTTGATACTGAAAAAATACAGGAAAAGGGCGAGCCTACAAATCTCAAATATAGTTTCTCCACAAAAAAGGATACGATAATTCCTGAGACGAAAGGTTCGGTAGTTTATGTCACAAAGATTGGGAAACGGGATAATATAGATGATGCGACGAATAGCAATGATACGCCAAATAAACGCGCAATAAGAGTGTTCTCTGTTTCAGGAGATGTATCTGTCGATGAAGCGAAACCTCTTGTTTTTATCGACGGGCAAAAGTCTGATTTTGGAAAGATGAAGGGGCTCAATCCCGATGAGATAGATAACATCAATGTACTGAAAGATGCCACTGCGATAAAGCTTTATGGAGAAGAAGCAAAAAACGGGGTTATCCTGATAAATACGAAGCAAGCAAAAAATAGCGCCGGCTCTACAACTGCCGTTAAAGAAAATGTACAGGTCTTAGATCTGAATACCGGTAAACAGCTAATGATCCTTGATGGTAAGGAGATTTCTCCGGAGGCCATAAAACTTATTAGTCCGGATAAAATAGAGTCGATAAGCGTACTCAAAGGAAAATCATCCGTTGAAATGTATGGAGATAAAGGTAAGTACGGAACAATAATAATTACGTCAAAAAAGTAATCAGCGTTTTAGTGACTCATTCAAAGAGAATATACGCTCTATAAGTTGCCATTTCTCTTCCGAACGTTTACCTTCACCCGCTTCCTGGAATTTGGCGACAAATTCTTCCCATTCAGCTTGTCGTTCATAAGTTGCCAGACGGCCGAAGGCCTCATCCCAGACAAAACCGGAGGGTGTTTCTATAATCATAAACGCTAAATCATTTACAACATAGATCTCCATATTCAATATGCCGGCTTTGCGTATACCTTCCGGTATTTCGCGCCAAATGTTTTTGCTGTCGTGCCAAAATTTGTATTGCTCCAAGGTGTCGGGGTTGAGTTTTAAAAACTGGCAATAGCGTTTTGTTTCACCTTTTTGTTCCTCTGAATATCCTTTTTTTAGATCCATCTCGTTATAAATTTATAATCCAAGTCTAAATATAACAATTTTTATGAATCAATGAAGCTGATAAGATATTTTTGAGTGAATTTTATCTCTATTTAGAGTACCTTTACCTACCAGTAAGAATTTGTTATATATGAACATATCTGATGTACAACAATATATTTCGGAACACCAACTGCTCGAAGAAGGAGCTAAAGTAATCGCCGCTTTCAAGTGCCTCGCTTGCGGCGGAAAGGGCTACGCCTGCTTTTTCCATATTCTGCGCCGAAATGCAGGCGCACACAAAAAGTGCGTACACTGCAAAAATTGGTTTTATCGGATTCATAATTTATTCTCCTGTCCAATCAGGACTTTTAATACTTTCAAATGATATTTCTTCTTCAATTTGATTGGAATTATTGTCTGGTTGAACTTTCTGAACGACAACTGGTTTATGAAATATACGGTGTCGTACTCCGCACAATCTTATAGTCGGACTAATTCCTTGTTCCGCAATTAATTGATAACCAAGACCACGCGCACTAACCCTCGAAAGTCCAAGTGAAGCATCTGCAATACTAATATCGCCAGCTCCGACATTTCCACTTGCTTTAATTTCAATATTTGCATTGGAACTGTTAGATATTAATATAGTAGCACTGTCGGCAACGCTTTTTCCTGTAACAATAACCCAGTCCTTTCTCCAAATCCCCTTACGATAAAAATCCAATACCGCATCTTGCAAAGAAATTTGATTTTCAATAGAATGGTAGGAAATGTTGAGTGCTTCAAAAACAGTTGAATTTTTATTGCCAAATTCAATGACAATGCCTGCTTCCAAATCTTTTAAAATACTTCCCATTTCATCAACCTTTCCATTCAAATTGGATTTCCAGCTGACATTACTTTGCGATACAAACGATTTTTTTGCATCGAATTTATCGTCAAGTCGTGTTTCAAATGTTAAACTGAACGGTTCGTTCATAACATTATCTATGCGCTTGAATACATTATTGCTCAATGTACCAATATCGCCGAGTTTTATGGGTTCGCCCGGTTCCCAAACAGCATAATAACCGCCACCAAAATTTCTACTCACTTCGTGTGAGTATTGTTCTGCAATTGATTTCATCTTAAAATCTCCTATAATCTAAATTAAACATATTGATAATTAATATTTTATTTGTCATTATTTTTCTTTTAATACGCATCTCACACAACTACCTTTCCAATTACTTCTTTAGCGGCTTCTGCGGGGATAAGAGCCGCAAGAGGGAATATATATGGAAGTATGGTCATTCTTTGATTGTTAACTTTGTAACGTAAAGATAACAAAAGTATTAGATCGATAGTTAAGTTTTATAAAATATTTTGAGTGAATTTTATCTCGTGTATAAAAAGATAACCATGTAAGATGTCTTTTATCTCTATTTAGAGTACCTTTACCTACCAGTAAGAATTTGTTATATATGAACATATCTGATGTACAACAATATATTTCGGAACACCAACTGCTCGAAGAAGGAGCTAAAGTAATCGTTGGAGTGAGTGGTGGCGCCGATTCGGTAGCTTTATTGGATATATTGCACTCTCTGAAATATGAATGTATAGTAGCTCATTGCAATTTTCATTTGCGGGGGGAAGAGTCTAATCGGGATGCCTTTTTCGTAGAAGAATTATGTGAAAGATATAAACTCAAATATGAGCGGGTAGATTTTGATACGGAGGCTTACGCTGCAATTCATTCTGTATCTATCGAGATGGCTGCCAGGGACTTGCGTTACGATTGGTTTGAGCAACTAAGGGTTATTCATTTAGCGGACAGGATCGCTGTAGCTCATCATAGGGATGATTCGGTAGAAACAATTCTTCTTAATCTGGTTCGTGGTACGGGTATTCGTGGCTTGACGGGTATTGCGCCGCAAAACGGATATGTTGTCAGGCCTTTGCTGTTTGCCGGTCGTCAGCAGGTATTAGATTACTTGAAGGATCGGGAATTGTCTCACGTCGATGATAGTACAAACAGTGAAGATCTCTATACAAGAAATAAGATACGCCTGAATATCATTCCTTTACTTGAAACAATCAATCCTTCGGCAAAAGAAGCTATTATCCGTACAGCCGAGAACCTGTCTCAAGTGGAGACCGTTTATCGGTATTATATAGAACAGGTGAAGGCTGATATTTTTAAAGATAATGCAATAGATATAAGAAAACTAATTCAATATATAGAACCGGAAGCGGTATTATATGAAATTCTCACTCCTTACAAATTCAATCCTGCGACAATCAGGCAGGTTTTTGAATCTTTGATTAGTCAGCCCGGAAAAATATTTTATTCCGAGACGCATAAGCTAGTCAGGGATAGGGAAACTTTCATCTTAAAAAAGAGGAATAATATGTCTGTGGAAAGTTTTACCATCCATCAGGAAGATTCATTTATCGCATACCCTCTGAAAATGAATGTCGATGTAATTAAGAAAGAGGCATCCTTCGGGATAGAGAAAAACAGTAACATTTTGTATGTGGATAAAGATAAGGTACAGTATCCGTTGACTATTCGCAAATGGCGTCAGGGAGACTGGTTTATACCTTTCGGGATGAAAGGGAAGAAAAAAATCAGTGATTATTTTACCGATCAGAAATACAGCCTGTTCGATAAGGAAGAAGCCTGGCTTTTATGCTCCGGTGACAATATTGTTTGGATTATAGGTGAACGGTCTGATGACCGCTTTAAAGTGGAGAGTTCGACAAAAGAGGTGCTCAAAATACAATTAGTGGAGGATTAATTTGCTTTTTTGCATATCAATAAGACCTTTTTTTCGTCGGCCAGGGTAGTGGCAAATATAAATATGTCTCCACCATCTTTCAATCCGGTTCTCTTTCGTAGTTCCTGAACGGACAGGGGGAAATTCCGTGTCGTTATATTCGCCTGTTTAATATTGTGTAAATATTGTTTTACCTCTTTTTTATTAAGACTGCAAACATTTTCAATAATAAAGCTACGTCCATGAAAGTCCGGAATATAAGAATCGGAGGTGTATAAGTGGCTATTCGGATGTATTTTATCTATCTTATAATATGTTGACAGGTATTTATATGCCCCGGCTTTCGTTATAGATGCATTCGGTTCATATAAATATTTTCCTGTTTGAGATTTGTAGACTATTGCCGTTTCCTCTTCTTGCACTCGTGTAAAAGATAATATATCAGTCTTTTCCTTTTGTATGTTTACGCAGTGATAACGGGTTTCACTGTTTACCTTTCTTTTTATGAATAGCAGTTCTTTACACTCGTTGTTGTGGCTTACTATATGTACATCAGATATGCCGGATAAGGATTTCAGGGCAAGGCTGATATCCAGCATCGGAGACAATTTAATCATTGCCAATTTTCCTTTTTCGCTTAATAAGCTTTCCAGTTCGAGAATATTAGGCGTGCAATCTTCTATGCTTACTGTTTTCCTCCCTATTGCATCGCGCCGTGCGGGATCTATATAGATCAAATCGGCAGGAGGCATTTCCTGTAAATAGGAGAGGGCTTCCGTATTTTTTACAGTTACATTGGTTAATCCCAGCTCTTTAAAGTTATGAGCGGCTATTTCGGTCAATTCTGTTTGTTGCTCTACATATACAGCATGTTTGAATTTGGTTGCCAAAAAAGAGAAATCGACACCCATTCCTCCGGTCAGATCCACCATATTATCTCCGGCCACCAGGGTTGCTTTATAACGGGCTGTTTTTTCTGATGAACTTTGTTCCAGTGAGAGATGCTTAGGATACAGAATCTTTTCGTTGATATACCAACCGGGGATTTTTTCTTTTGCTATTTGGCGGCCTTTTATCTGACGAATAGCCAATTGCATATCTATTTCCGGGTATTGTGTCGCATGTAAGGCTAATACACGGATATCATCGTTTTCATGTTCTTTTACGAATCCATTTAACGTGGCAGATATCATTTCTTTTTCTTCAGTTTAATGAAATTGCTCAAGGCGCTTCCTTTCTTTGTCGAGTCCGGGAGTATGGGATGGATGGTATCTTTTTTTAGCCCTTGCGAGCGCCGTATATTGAATAAGTCAGACAGGTCGTCAAAATCTCTTTTGTAAACAATACCTACTCCTTGTGTGTTTGATTCTCTCCCTAAATAATAATATTTCTCGTTGTAATGGTTATATGCTTTAATCCGCCATGTTCCCGCGTTATTGAGCAGATATTCTATATCCACATCCGTTATCATAGCCTCTTTTTGTATGTTTACATCATTTCTGTAGCCAAAATTCCCGTTTATCAGCAATCTGTCGTTAAACAAACGGCTGCCAACGGTTAATTCTATTTCTGTGTTTGTATTTTCTATATTGGTGTTGCTATATCTTATATTTGTGCCCAATTCCCACCTGTCATCTATTTTACTTATTATTTTAGTCAATTGGTTCGATAGTGTTGCAGAGGCTAAAACCGCCAGGTCTGAGGAATCCTGCGTATCGGCGTTTCCCTCCGGTTTATAAAATCTGGATAATAGCAACAAGAAAGCAACTTGCTTGTTTATCATATCTTCAGTGCTTATCAGATTTTTTACCTGGCGTTCTATTTCGGGATCGGCAGCAGGAAATTTAATATCCATGCCTATGTTTGGTTGTCGAAGAGGTCCTGTCAGGTTCAATATACAATTGACAGGAATAGTCGTTTGCCCGCTTTGAGTAGCCAATAACCTGTCCAAATCATTCAAGCTGGCATTCACCTTATATACCGCACTTACATCCAGCGTAGCTTGATATGGGTCTCCTCTAAACTGGACATTGCTCCCGTCTTCTATTGTAAAACGTCTTTCTAAAATACGCTGGAATGTAAAATTGTAATTTCCTCTGTTTATATTATATGTACCGAAAAGTAAAGGCGATGATTTAGTATCCCATTGAAACTGTAGCGCTCCGCTTCCTGATCCTCTAAGTATATCCCCGCCTATAGGGTCCATTACTAATTCTACTATGGCATCGGGAGTTGCGTCGATATAAAAATTCATATTGATGGCCATTCCCGAACTGGTCTTGATAGGATTAGGTGTATGTGTTGCCGCTACTTTAGGAACGGTGTCCGTAGGCTGTCCTTTTTCTTTGTATGAGATAAACGAGTATTCATTGACAAAATCCTCCATGAAATTCATCCTTACTATAGTCTTGTTCTCAGTTCTCATACTGATATTTATGTCTACAATCTGTTCATCCCCTCCAATAGAACCTTTTCCACTTCCGAACACTGTCCCGTAGAAAATCGGATTTTGCTCTTTGGTTACGTTATATACAAGGAAATTATTTGCAGATAAGTCTACCTGATATTTAAAGTCATGGAAAAAGTCGTGAACTACTTTCCCACTGGCAATTGCAATATTGTTGTACTGGTCGGTAAGGACGATGTCGTTAAAATAAATCAGATCTTTTTTCAAGAAGATAGTATCTGTGAATTTGTAGGTGGTATTCAGCATATTTATACCTAGACTACCATCTTTTACAAAAGCTTTGCCTTCGACCGTCACATCTGAAAAGTTTCCGAATAAATGAACATTGCCGGTTCCGCGTCCGCTGATATTCTGGAATATGACATTTGTATATGCGTTTAAGAAACTGACATCAATACTATCTGCATCAAAAAACAGGGATAGTCCTTGTTTTATCGGGTCGATAGTACCGTTTACTTTTGTCCGTTTATTTTCTTTGCTGACTATCAAACCGTCTAATACAACTTTATTTGTTTCTTCATCCAGTTCACTAAAAAGATTCAGATTTCCGAGAGGCGTACCGTTGAATTTAAAATCGGTGATCTCTAGCCGTGTGTTTGCATATGGTCTGTTCTCTACTGTCGATACATATAGTTTACCTGTTGCCAATCCACCGAACTTGAGGACATCAATTGCCAGAGTCTGGAAAATGTATTCAAGATTTATATTGTTCAATTGCGCCTGTAATATATCAGTTGTACTTTTAGGGGAATATTTCCCGTCGATACTTATTTCTTGACTCCGGTCTTCAGTCGCTACGCTAAACTTATCCACGGCATATGTTCCATTTTGAATGGAAATGTGTGATTTTGCCATTTTCCAAATCGCATTGTTCAGAACGAGTTGGCTTGGTAACACATCGATGTCTATTTGTAAAGGTTCTTTCTGGTTTTTTGAAAAAAGAGTGTTTACTGAAAATTCACCTCTGGCTTTTTGTTTCCCGTCATTCAGCAAAGAAATATGAGTGTTTACCAAATTATTTTGAATTGCAGATTTAATAGAAATGTCGTTTGTTGCATTCTTTCCGACTATCATCGCATCCACCTGGGTCTTTAATCTGTCTTCGGTGTTTTCGGCCAGTATATATCCCCCTTTGATATTCATTCCTGCTGCTTTTATCACAGGAGCAAATAATTCTAATTTGAATTTTTCCCGTGCATCGTTGTAAAAACCTACTATTTTCGCAGGACTGATGACTGTAACAGGAAGATCAAATATTTGACTGAATTTTTCTGTATTGTTGATGGTAAAGTCAAGAGCAAAATTGTTTGTAGCATTCTTATTATTTTCTTTTCTCTCTTTTTCTATCAGGGCAGGAAGATAAGGTTGCAGCATGTTCAAAATACTATTTGCCATGGCTGAATAGGAGTATTTGCCTTCAATTTTGCCATTGACTAAATCGGATGAGATCTTTAGACCTTGCGTTTGTGTAGAATCCAGGGAGGCTTCTACCAAAAGTTTATTCAGATAGAATAATTTATCACCTTTTAGAAAGTCGATAGAATCAATACGTAAATATCCATTTACATTGTCTATGTTTTTGCCGCTAAAGTCGGCGTCTACATTGAACGATAGATATGAATGCTGCATATTCCCGGCAATATTCAGATTAGCAAGTTGAACATTCTTTATTTGTGCTTTAAATACAAGTTCAGGTCTTTCTCTATCTGATAGATCGAATAATCCGCTTACATTCAGCTGACCGTTCGGATCATCTATTTTTAGTTCACCATTCATGCGTAGCCCGTCATAACCGGCATTTAGCATGATGTCCTTATACGTATATCCTTTGTAATCCAGGCTGAAAATATCTCCGTCGGCTTTACCTCTTATGCTCGAATTTTTTGGTTTCTCCAAGTCTACGTTAATATTGAGAGATATTTTATTCAACTCATTGTTATCTAACAATTTTCCTAAATTGAAATCAGAGGTATATATTTTCCCTTGTGCATACGAACTAATTCCATTTCGATTGTTGAAACCAAAGAGTATATCTGTGTTTATAACTCCCAAATCTGTGTCGAAGCTGCCGAAAGCCGTGAGCTGCTTCAGATACCCTGAAATATCTCCTTCAAATGATATTGTCCCCAGCTTCCTTAATTGAGGAGGCAATATTGTTTTTCCTTTTGTAAAATTATTGATGATACTTTCTATCTCCGCGTTACTGATTTTTAATTCGTCAATGCTTCCCAGAATATAGGTTTTGTCGGGATGCCTGATATCTTTAATTTCCGAATTGGAGACAAGATGCATTTTCTTCCCATAGTTGATAATCAGGTCAGATATGGAAAGGTTGTCTATGGATCCGTTTATATGTCCTTTCAGTGAGAGCTTATCATCAAAGTTTTTGAGGGCAGGAACCAATGCCGCTATATCCTGCGGCGCTATCTCCGACTCCCCTATAAGACAGTCTAAGGTCGCGTAATCCAATATCTTAGCTGTGTCATTTGCCGGAGTAAGATTTATCTCACATCTGCTCAGTTCGATGTTCGATGCCGGCAGATTGAGACTGAATCCCCTTACTGATACTTTTTTACCTTGAGTTATCAGACGGCAGAGCAGGTTTGTTATCTCTAATCCGCTTTTTTCTTTCATCCCCAGTTTCTTTATCTGTATATTCAGTGAGTCGGGGGTTAAAGATTTCAGAGCGAGTTTTGCTTGCAAATCGGAGATTGCAATATGATTGACATCGAGACGATTACTATCGACGGTGACAGGCCTGTCTTTTATATCATAATAAAGTTTCCCATTAGTTATGTTGACCGAACTTAATTTTATGTCGATCCGGGATTTTGGAATGCTATCTTTAGATTTGAAAGCATCGATGATGTATTGGATATTCAGGGGCGAGCTTATTGAATCCTTTGACAGGTTAACTTCAAAATCGGAAAGCCATGCGGATGTTACAACCACCTTTTTCCGCGCGAGTGCGAACAGGTCTATACTAGCCGAAACTTTGCCGGCAATCAAAACTCTTTTGTTTGACTGATCATATACATATACACTGTCTAACTCTATTGTATTGAATGGCTTAAAGTGTAGACTGCCTATGCCCAGATCCGAGCCGATTTTCTTCTTAAGATCTTCTACTATAAGATTCTTTACTGATTCCTGTATAGCAGGTATGTTAATTAGCCCGAACAATAGTATGAATAGTCCGGCTACTATGCTCAGAATCGTTAAAAATATTTTCTTAAACCGTTTTATAGCCCTGAATTTTAATCATACAAAAGTACTTAAAAAAAGGATAATTTCTATAGGTGCTATATATTATTCAGGGCAACCGCAAAAAAATGAAGAATTAAAAATCGAAGAATCGAAGAGTGAAACGTTGTTTGGCGTTCGTTTTATCTATAATAGATAATTTGATAATTAGCGAATGAGCAAATTTGAAAATTTGAAAATTAGCGAATTTGAAAATGAGTGTGGAGTTTGTTACATTTTAGTTAAAAGGAGGAAGGAATTTTTCTCCCGTCATTGTGAGGGTTCGCCCGAAGCAATCCATTAATAATCAATACTCTGGATTGCTTCACTCCTGTTGGCTCCGCCGATTCTTCGAATTCGCAATGACGGAAGTTTTATCTTTTGGGACAGCCCTTTCATCGTAGGCTAAAGTCGGTTATTTTCGACGGTTATTTTTCCCATTTATTATTTTTCTTATCCCATTTTTTTACGACAGGAGTAGCCGGAGAATCACTTACTTCGTAATTGTATTCAAGTTTATGAAGGCCTACCCAGCCTTTCGAACTATTCCACTCGTACATGGATTTTTCAAGCATCCGTCCTTCGGCATCATAGTTGTATACAGTTTTACTGATAGGCGCATTGGTTTCTTTGTCACAAAATAAAAATTCTTTAATGCAGCCATTCTCTGTATTCTCTATGTTGCTGAGAACAATAGTTTCAGAATTGTAAGCATAAGCGCTTATTGATAGCAATATTGCTGATAAAAACGAAAGTAAAATTTTTGCGTTCATAATTTTGATGGTTTAATTTTTAATGCGACAAAGATAATCAGTATTTTAATGATTTAATATATAAAATGTATCAAAATGATATGTTTGTATGGTTAAATATGGTTAATATTTCATTTTTTATATGATTTTTCAGATTATTTTATGTCTATTTTGTGATAAAATGATATAATTGAAGGGTGGAGATTTTATTTTTGATGTAATATATTTTTGCAAGAAGAAAAGAGTAAGAAAAAAAACTAAAAATGAAGAAAAAAAGCAAAAAAAAGAGTAAAATGATAAAAAATAGGATTCTATAAGAGAGAGAAACTCTTTTTTATGTAAAAAAAAATGACGAAATTTGCATGCCTTTTTGAGAAAATGACTTATTAAAATATATAATCAATAAAAACAATGAAAAAAAGTGCGTTACAAATTGCAAGAGCTGCTTACAAACCTAAAATGCCAAAAGCGTTATACGGTTCTGTAAAAGTTGAAGAAGGAGCAGCTACACAGTCTGTGGCAGATCAGGAAGAGGTGAAAAAATTATTTCCGCATACGTACGGAATGCCAATTCTTAAATTTGTAGAAAGTTCAGAGCATGTGAGTTTGCCGGCTATCAACGTTGGTGTGATTTTGTCAGGTGGACAAGCTCCCGGTGGACATAATGTTATTGCCGGCCTTTTTGACGGAATCAAAAATTTGAATGTCAGCAGCCGTTTGTTCGGTTTCCTTATGGGACCCGGAGGTTTGGTTGACCATGATTATAAAGAATTAACTGCCGATATTATAGACGAATATCGTAATACAGGTGGATTTGATATTATTGGCTCGGGTCGTACAAAGCTGGAATCGACAGAACAATTTGATAAGGGGCTTGAAATATTAAAGAAGCTTGATATAAAAGCATTAGTTATCATCGGAGGAGACGATTCGAATACAAATGCTTGCGTACTTGCTGAATATTATAAAGAAATCAATGCAGGAGTGCAGGTTATCGGTTGTCCTAAAACAATTGACGGCGACCTTAAAAATGAGATGATCGAAGCCTCTTTTGGATTCGATACAGCGTGTAAGGTTTATGCGGAAGTTATCGGGAATATACAACGTGACTGTAACTCTGCCCGTAAATATTGGCATTTCATTAAACTAATGGGACGTTCGGCATCTCATATTGCGCTAGAATGTGCTCTTCAGGTTCAACCGAATATTTGTATAATTTCGGAGGAAGTAGAAGCTAAAGAGCTTTCTTTGGACGATGTTGTATCGGAAATTGCGGATGTTGTGGCTAAACGTGCCGAAAACGGAAACAATTTTGGTACAGTCCTTATTCCGGAGGGATTGATCGAATTTATTCCTGCCATGAAAGGATTGATTGCCGAATTGAATGATTTTCTTGCACATCATCAACGTGAATTTAATGCAGTTCCGAAAGATGATCAGTTGGCATATGTTCAAAAAAATCTATCTGCCGGTAATGCTAAAATATTTGCAAGCCTTCCGTCGGGAGTTGCCCGCCAGTTGACTCTGGATCGTGACCCTCACGGAAATGTTCAGGTTTCCCTTATCGAAACAGAAAAACTATTGGCTGAAATGGTCGGTAGTAAGTTAGAGGAAATGAAAACTGCCGGAAAATATAAAGGCAAATTTGCAGCGCAAGAACATTTCTTTGGATATGAAGGTCGTTGTGCTATTCCTTCTAACTACGATTCCGATTATTGTTATTCTCTTGGATATACAGCCGCTGCCCTTATTGCCGCAGGAAAAACCGGTTATATGTCATCCGTACGCAACACTACTGCCCCTGCCAGTGAGTGGATCGCGGGTGGTGTGCCTGTTACAATGATGATGAATATGGAGCGTCGTCATGGTAAAATGAAACCGGTAATTCAAAAGGCTCTGGTCGAGTTGGATGGCGCACCTTTCAAATATTTCGCGGCGAACCGCGCTGATTGGGCTATAGGCACAGAATTTATTTATCCGGGACCGATTCAATTCTTTGGACCGACTGAGGTTTGCGATCAACCTACAGTTACATTGAAATTAGAACAAGGAAGATAAATTATCTATATAAGAATATCGTTAGTTTGTATTTTATAAAAAAGAAAGATAAAGGAAACTCCAAATTGAATATCTTTCCTGGATAAAAAAGCTCCATCTGCTGCATTAACTTTTAATTAGAAAAAGACAGGATCTAATCTTCAT
>NZ_BAAHWU010000067.1:0-13405 GCF_054601275.1 Dysgonomonas reticulitermitis
GTCCGAAAAGGTATGTACCTGTAAGAGTAGTAAGTAGAAGGTAGTAAGTAGTGATTTATTGCTTCTTAATATTCAAAACTTCTCTCTGAACGTGCTACACTCTGAATAATGTTGTTTATTTTAAAAAAATAAGCCCTTAGCTTATAGCCTATAGCCCTTAGCTTAAAAGCTAACCGCTAGCAGCTAGGAGCTAACCGCTGAAACACAAGAGAAACCAGGAAGCTGCCAGTCAGTTTCAGGTGGAAACAAGAAGCCAGTCCTATAGCTCAGTTGGTTAGAGCGCTACACTGATAATGTAGAGGTCGGCAGTTCAACTCTGCCTGGGACTACCATAGAAGAAAAAAGAAAAAAGAAAGTTTCCGGCATTACTCGAAAAAATAAGACAAAAGGTCTGTAAATCAAATGATTTGCAGACCTTTTTTTATTACAATAATTGAATATTAAATTACTCTCCGGACTATAAAAGACATAATCCGACATTAGTTCGTTAGAAATATCGTGGACATTTTTCCTTATCTGAGAATGGTCACGAATATTAACATAAGTGATTGAATTTTAACGTCATATAATGACGGATGTTGTCTGTTATTGTCAATTGGTTCTCGTAACTAAAAATGTTCCATTTATCCTACATAAAAGATGATCTTCCGGATATTTTCATTATTTGAAAAATCGGCAAAGATGGAATACTATCTAATGGATCAGGATATGGAATATTCGTCTTTTAAACTGTATGACTATTTTTTAAAATTAGGTTTTCAACAGGAAGAAAAGCACCGTGATTATTTCTATATCCGTCCTTCACTTATAAATGACAGGCTCGATAAAATCGATTTAAATTTCTTTTTCGATGAAGAATATTACAAAGAAATAAATATCAAGCATAATAATTGATTTTTACTGCTTGCTTATTGACTCTTTACTTTTTTTCTTTTCTTTACCTTGAATTATAAACAACAAATACATAAGTGTATATCGTATTCTGAATGTGAAGTATATTAACATTTTAGTCACTATTACTGTTAGATATATTTAACACAGTTTGATTATTTGCCTACCATATTAGTCCTTTCTACACGTTTCGATATTTTCTAGATTTGCGTGGATCTAAAAAATATAAGTTATGAGCAGTACAGTCAGGATATTATTTCTCGCCCGCAGAACCAAACTTAATAAAGACGGTTTATCGACAATAACTATAAGGGTGACCATAGACGGTAAATCAGTTGAGTTCAGTACGAAAATAGTTGTCGATCCAGGCTTATGGAATCCGAAATCAGGCAGGATGGACGGAAAAAGTAAACCGGCGATTGAAATAAATAACTCTTTGAATGCAATGCTTGCACGGCTAAAAATAAAACACAGGGAAATCCTTGACCAAAATGGCTATGTCACAGCGGCAGAACTCCGGGATGTGTTTTTAAATAAAATTGGCCTGCGTTATAAATTATTGGAACTGTTTGAAGAAAAAATCACACAAAAGATGTCCCTGAAGGGTACTACAATAAAAGGAGTTACACTAGACAATTATATAAGGACAAAAAACAGGCTGGAAGAATTTATCAAACTAAAATATAATAAAGAAGATGTAGCCATACAGGCGGTGGATAATGGATTTATTACCGGATTTGAGTCATTTCTCCGGATACAATACAAGAATGATGACAATACAGTAGTCAATAACCTGAGAAGACTTAAGCAAATCACAAACCAGGCATTCAGGAGGCGTTACATGAACTCTGACCCGTTTGATGGTATCAAGCTTTCGTCAAAGCGTGTAAAACGTTATTTTCTCAACAAAAATGAGCTAAAAAGGATTATTTCAGAAGACTTTAAATCTGAAATATTAAGAGAAGTAAGGGATTTATTTGTTTTCTGTTGTTTCACCGGTCTTGGATATGCAGATGTATCTAATCTGGAAGAAGGAGATATCCGGGAAAATGATAAAGGAGAAAAATATCTGTTGGTCACCAGGATTAAAAGCGGGGTTGAAGCTTATATCCCACTGCTGGCTGTTCCCTTGTCGATTCTGGATGAATATAAAGTTAAAAAACAATCCACAGGAGAACTGCTGCCAATCCGCCATTGCCAGAATCTGAATACATACCTGAAGAAAATCGCGGAGATTTGTAATATTAATAAGAAATTAACAACACATTGCGGAAGACATACTCATTCTTCTTTCCAATTGAAAACAAGCAAGTTATAACTCTCTTTTTCTTGACAGGTAACGATTTAGAATACCAGCGAACCCCTACACTTTACCCCATTTTGCACAAATACAAAGAACGACTCTCGAATGTATGGAAAACCGCACAACGCCTTACTTTACGATAAGTCCACAATCCGGTCGCAACCAGCTAACGATGTTTCGCGGTGAGCAATGATCAGGATGGTAATTTGCCTGTGGGTAACCGACAGATTGTTTATAGCATCGGTTATTTCTTGCTCTGTCCGCGAATCGAGCGATGACGTCGCTTCATCGAAGAAAAGAACCTCAGCTTGCTTATAAAGCGCGCGGGCGATACCGATACGTTGGCGCTGGCCGCCTGATAACCGGCAACCGTTTTCTCCTATAGGCGTGTGAATACCTTCGGGCAGGCTACAGACAAACTCGTCGAGGTTCGACTGTCGCAAGGCCTGTTTGAGCCGTTCTTCATTTATAGATTCTTCGCCCAAAGCGATATTTTCAGCCAGTGTGCCGTCTAAAATAAATACATCCTGTGGAACATAGCCTACTATCCGGTGCCATCCGCTTCTATTTTGGCTGTCAAGCTGTACGTCGTCGATACGTATATCGCCTTGCTGCGGCGTATAAAAGCCTAAGAGCAGGTTGAATAGCGTGCTTTTTCCGATACCCGATGCTCCACGTATTCCGATACGTTCACCTTTATGCAGAATGAGGTTGAAATGACGGATAACTGCCTGTTCTCCGGCTTCCGCGTCAGGAAAGGTAAAAGTAACGTCCCGTATTTCTATCTGATGACGAAACGAAATGGGAAGAGATGGGCTAGTTTCGTCTTCCCATTCTTCACCGGGTAAAACATCACCGATTATGTCTATGGTATAAGCATTATTTCTTAGCAAAGTCCATCCGTTGAGTAGATTACGTATCGCAGGCAACATTCTCACCGTAGCCACGGCTATTATACCCAAAGTGAGCTTTAATTCATTTCCGCCTTTACTAAGAAGCGCCGCCACGATCCATCCGCCAATGATATATATTTCCATCATACTTTCGGGCAACCGTTGTATCTTGTCACTATGTTCCCGGTAGTGGGCGATTTCCTTTAATCCCGCTTTGAATCGTTTAAAGAACAGAGGGAAAGCGTGGTTGAGCGTGACTTCGGCATACCCTTTGAAGGTTTCCGTTACCAAACGCCATTGTTTCCAGTGTATTTCATTTTCAGCCTGTCCATACAGCCGCAGTTTTTTGCGTATGACGAAAAAATAAATCCAAAGCCCCGGAAGCAAAGTGGCGGACATCCATAAAGCCGCCTGGTACGAATAGATGAACAAACCTATCCAGATAAAAAAGAGCAGCAACGCTTCGCCGCTTATCGTAAAAAGCTGGGAAACGATATATTGCGAAAAACGATAGCATACGCCGTTAATCCTGTTTGACAGGGAATCGGATGGCGTTTGCTTGACGAATAGCAAGCCTTTCCGGAAATAACTTTTGTATAATTTCTCCGAAAAATGGCAATACAATTGATTAATATAGCGTATATGAACGCCTCCCAGCCATACGTTCACCATATTTTTGAGGACGATAAAAGCAAAGATAGCCAGGCAAAGCAGTAGCAAACTTCCTGCTTCCGGTTCGATAGCCGATGTTATAAGCGGAATTAAGGCTGTTAGTCCTATAAAGTTAAGCAAAGCGCGCAAACAAACCGAAGCGGCTACCAATATCCCTCGCTTCCGGTATTTCACAGGCAGCAGATGGAATATCCGGCGAATATCTTTTAGGCTACCGCTTATTTCTTCCATAATATACTTTGCGGATAACGTAAATGATACAGAGCAGACCGTATGATCATCCGGCGGAAATTCCCATAAATCAACTTATATTTCCACCGGCGCGCCATTAAACGGCGGTATTTAAAGATTATAAGCCGTAAAACAGGCATATCTTTACCGGGCAAAGTTTTAGGAAGCAAACGCTCTTTCCGTAGTCGCGCTTCCAGTTCCGGTTGCCGTTCAAAAGAAGGCGTAATTCCGGGAGGCAGTCCCCATTCGTTTACCGTCACGGCCGTCACAGCATCGGCAAAGGAACGGAACCCTGCATGCCCCAAAGCTTCCTCATACGCCTGCATATCCCACTTCCCGTCGAGGCCGCGAAGTATCATCGCCCAATCACAAAAATACCGCCACACTATATGATCCGTAACATAATGTTGAACCGCGTGAGCCATGAAGAAAAGCGTGGTAAAATCAACAGAAGGAAATAAAGGTTGTCCTGCCTGAGTAAATCCGTGGTCTGTTTCAACGATCTTTTTCAGCCTGACGTTTAAGTCCCTGTTGAGAGCCGAGCCGTCCATATCCATAAAACCGTCATGATTTTCAATCAGAAGCCCTTGCCATGTGAACGAGGAATGTTTATCACTAGATAGATTCTTTTTAGCGCCCCATAACTTGAATAGTTTATCTCCTTGTTCTTTTTCCCCGAACAAATAGATATCTATATCGCCAAACTCGCGACGGGAAGGGATAGGATAGTATTGCGACAGGCCTAACCCTTTCATCACCAGCATGCGGATACCATGTTCGCCGAAACGCCCGGCTAAATCCGTGGCCACACTCCATGCGTGAGCATATTTTTGCTCGATATGCTCAACGGTAGCGGCCCATGCAAGCCGGAGTTTCCTCGGAGGCATCCATGACGAAGGCAACCGAAGCATCCCGTCATAAGCGACAGCTACCACGCCTCCATCCACTGCCAGTTGATAGAGTGTACGCCAATCATCTTCCGTCATGTTATCAAAGATTTCACAAGGGGGTGAACTGCCCATAGCTGCTGCCCGCAGGAGAGCCAGCAGGCTTGTGTCTATATTGTTCATAGTTCAAGCAACCGGACTTCCGATAATTGTATAATCCATTGACGGGCATCCGCGACAGCCTGTCCCGCGTCGATGCCATATTGTTTCACAAGTATGTCCGCCACTTCGTTTTCAGTGAAGTCAATATCTGAAAACGTGTTCCAAAGCCATTCCGCCATCGCGTTGAATGAAATGATTTTTGTCAAATCCATTCCGGTCCGCCCCTGAACGATAACGACACGCTCGCCGCCTATTGTTTTTATCGTATGTCCCTCTTTAATTTTCATATTTGATATTGTTTTTATTTAAATGTTGAATTTCCGCCATAACCACAGCAGATACCGTCTGAAAGGCCGCAAACGCCACCAGCATCGCCAGTATAGCCGGGCGCTTGGACTTCGCGCGGAAACATTTTTTCCGTCGGGACGGATAACTGTCCACACTACGGCGATAATATCCTGTACCGGAACGGTTTCGGTATTTTTGCAAACGCCATCGCCCTGGATAACGAAATATTCGCCTTTACGTCCGATGATCCGGTGAAGCAGGTATCTGCCATGGTAAAAAAAGAGTACAATAACGCCAACCTGCAAATCTTCAGGATGATACGGACTTAATATGACTGCGTCCGTTCCTGCTCTCAGGTAAGGGTTCATGCTGTTGCCGCATCCGCGCATGATTACGCTTTCGCCTTTGGACAGGAAGCCTTTCGCTTCGCTGAATAGCCATTCCTGGGTAATCTCAATCATAAGCTTCCCTCTTCTTTCAAGGTATTGAACACCAATTCAGCCGCGGCCGCGTCGGGCAGGCAATCTAAAGCGTAAACAGGCGTTTGCAACAATATTTCGGAAAGAATGCCGTGTACGTGTCCCGATAAGGCTTTGTCGTAAGCGAACGCAGGTGGAAACGAGGGCAAAACAGCGCCAATCGCTTCCAGGCTGTTTAGCCTTCGGATTTTATTGCAGGGGGCTTGCCGCAGACGCACCAACGCGGCCACAGGCGCATTCCGGTTTTTATAGCAGGGTGTTTTTCCGCTCCATGGCGAACCGTAGACGCGGACATTGTCGCTAACGCTCAGAAACGGGCTATCGTCGTTCAACAGTTCCGTATCCTGAATATGGTTGAGCCAGAGTCGCGTATGCGTACTTTTTCCCGTACCCGACTCGCCGAGGAAAAGAACGGATTTTCCACCGCACATCACAGCCGAAGAATGGATCGCCACCGTTTGACGGTGGACGGCCGCTACGCCGAAAGCGATCCAGACGGCGAAGCGAAGGACATAGCCGGGCGTGACATTATCAAAGTTACTGAAAGCACGGAACACATCGCCATCGGGGTGAATTTTTACCAGCCATGGACAAACATTGCCGGGCGAAGCCATGCGGAAAAGGTACGCGTCTTTATCTCCGGAAAAATCGCATGTGAACTGTTCAAACATAAAGCTATGTTGAGGTTCGGTTGCCCGGTCGGATAACGGGATACCCGTATCGAAACGCAACAAAGGTTTTTCTTTCTGTATATTTTCTTCTGTACGAAAGCAGGAAAAACCCGGAATAATATCCGGGTTTTCCTGATTCGGGAGCGGAGAAACCGCTATAAGACGCCCGGCAATCCGGTATGTATCATGTAACATTCCTGTTATTTATCATTCGCGATGACCAGGAGTTGGACTTTGCGCAAAACCTTTTTCCACTTCCACCTCGATGGTTTCTATCTCCGGGGCCGTATAGGTTGCCGGAGCTTCCACGGCTGTTTGCCGTGCCGATTCGTTTTTTTGTTCCATTTTTGTATGATTTTTTTTTTGTTGATTCTATTTAGTTCACTATCACTTTCCTGCTTACCGTGCCGTTTTCGGTTTCCACCTTCACGATACAGGCGCCGGAACTCACATTATATATAACGCTTTCCTTCGTGTCGCGCGACAATTTGCCGTCCAGGTTGTAAACCCGTACCCGTTTCACCGGCACAGACGATCGCACATACAGCGTATTGCCGGAGGCATATACTATAACTTCACCGTTATCATCGGCTACATCCTTTGGCGCACGGAAAATCACGCTGAAACGCGATGTATTATCCGTAATGCCTGAAGAGAACCTGTATGCTTCACCGCCGGCAAGGCTGAACTCGGTGTTCAGTGAGTTATCTTTCAGGATTGCTTCAAAACCGTTGAAGTCCTGTACGGCTATCGCCGCGATACTGTATTCCCCGCTGTGGTCGGTGGAAAAGCCGAGCGGGATTTCAGTTCCCGCGCTTATAGCGCTAAGCCCGTTGAATATCAATTTTTCATTTTCGGCTACCGTGTAAATCGCCGCGCCCGAACTGAACATTTTCCCGGAATCGTAGCGGTCGAAACCATCTTTCGCGTTTTTGTCCGCGAAAATCACGGCGCGGTCTGTTTTCCTGCCATCCGTTAGTTGCAGGCGGACTAGCGGGCGGGCGCCGCCGATTGTTTGCTCTTTGAGCATATTGGTATTGCCTGCTACGTTATTAACTATCGCGTCCGCGGTAAATTTAAATGTGTCTGTATTGGCGGCGCGCACCCAGAAACCCTGCATCGGTGGAATATACTGCAACATATATTCCAAATTGTCAGGGTCGCTCAATTGGCTTTCGCTGTTGTATGTATAGAACTGATAGGCATCGGTTTTTGTGCGGTACCAGATTGTCGGCTCTACGAGGCTACCGTTTTCTGAACTTACCGCGTCCCAGTCGATATGCGACAGGTACGGGTTGCCCACCAGGTTGAAGCCCTCTTTGGCTACGTCTGTGGTACGGGTAAGGGGAACTTCCACATCTCCGGTATTCGGTATGCCTGTGAACGTGTAAGTCACGTCGCCTTCGCCTGCGTTGGCATGGACAACGTAGCCTTTGCCCGGAACAAGTGTGTCCTCGCCGCCAGCGATATTCACCCAGCCGTCAATTATTTGTTCAGATGCGCTATATTGCTCAGTACGCGGCTCATCGTAGTATTCCACGAAATTAGCGGCGGCAAACGCCTTGTTTACTTTGGCATTAGTCACCGGGCTGCTCAGGTACCAGTTGCGCCCTTTGGCGAGGGTGAGAGCAACAGACTTAATTACAGTCACATCAATTTCATTTCGACTATTTTCACTGCCCCCACCGTAAATGCCTACTTTTTTCCTGTCTCCGGTAACACTTTTTTGGAATACCGTTAATTTGTACTCCCCTCCGGGAGAGCTTATATTCGGTGACATAAAAGTATATGGATGATAAGAATTGTCATTTGGAACAGAGACTAATCTGGTTTCAATAATTTCCACCACATTTCCGCTTAAATCACACAGGGATAATTCAATATCTCCGAAAAAAAGTGCACCATTGTTGTTGTAAAGGCCAAAAGTAATAGATACGCCTGAATTTTGAACAATAGGATTAGGATCGATTACAAAAGCAGGATCATTGTAAACAACCAAGTTACTATTATCCGGTTCTGTTTGGTCTGTAATTGTAATATTTAAAATATCCGTGAAACCGGGTGTTCCGGTGACAATAGTCCACTCTTCACTGTTGTCTGATTGGACGATAGCCCTGAGACGATAATTACCGGCGTCTATCGTAGACGGCACAATACAATTGATAATATAAGAACTATTGTAACCATATCCGGGTAGTAAAGAAAGGTTTTCCTTAACCCCGATAATGGATATAATCCGGTCGTCATTATCAATCAACGCTATTCCTGCCCTCCCGGTAAAATCAAACAATCCGAAGTTGATAACAGGCGCATTAACGGTAAAGGGCTCTCCTTTATCGACTGTCGGTTTAGATAAAACCAGACTTGTTTTCGACCACAAGTGTATTCCACTGGAAGCTACACCGCCTGCATTGGGTTTAATATTGATAATAATTTCTTGCCCCAGATTGTATGTGCCTTCGCCCGCGCCCACGCCATCGGTACCGGGATTCAAAGATGTAGTAACGAAATATCCGTCATACAAGCCACCCCATCCCCAATTGAAATAGTATTCCCCATTATCTTTATATCCGGCGCAAACAAAAGCATGACCACTATTATTACTCCTACCGGAGTAATAGACCGGCCGGCCGTCGTCTAATTCTTTTTTTATTAAGTTTTCCCAATCCGCGTTTGAATAATACTCACGACTTTTGATTTGTACAGAAGGGTCATAACCAAAATAATTAACCAAAGCAATTCCCACATCAAAGCTATACGCGCCGCTTGACGAAGTCGTATAATCCATTTCTACCGAAACGCCGCATTCATACATTAATTTGGCGACAGCATCTTTCTGTAGTTGCGTACTGCTTCCGCTATAAGTATTGGTCATATTATCCCAATCATAGGAAGTGCTGCCGGTAATGGCCGGAATTGACCGTTTATTGGTCATAGTGGTATAGCCCGGAATAGTTACTGTTCTCGTGGTTGGCGTGGTATGGTACTTCATGATCTGCGCCATCGCGGTCGCCACACAACCGGTATAGCTGCCGTTCGGGCAGTAGTTATTATAAGGCGAACCTTGATTCCATTTGGTTTGTACAAGCGGGCCTACCACTACGTCACCTGCTTTTAGCAAAGGTGCGGCGTCATTACTGTATATTTCCCATTGCGCTTTGGTTTCGGAACTTTGTCGCGCGTTGTTTTCTATCGCGGAGGCAATTTCCTTTGACAAAAAATCCATCCAATAGGCAAAGTTAGGCGGAAGGTTGTTTTCATCGTATTTGCCGTTATCGGAATAGCCTAAGACCGGTACGGCCACATCATCGCCCGCGACAATGATAAAGCCTTGGTCGTTGTTTACATTAAACACATAGTAATAGACTTCGTCACTACCGGATTTCCGCAATTGCCCCTGCCGTACGGTTCCGACCGCGGTATGCGTTAGTTGCACCGCGCTCAGGGCATCGAATTTCGGGATTGCCCGTACGTAGTTTCTTGCCACCTTCGCCGCTTGTTCAACACTTATCCTCTCCGCGTAAGAATACATTACGCAAAAAACAAGCATTAAAAACAAAAACACTGCCTTACGTTTCATATTCAGTTTATGTTAATAGTTTATATTAGTTTAATGTTTTGTATGTTTAAGCGTGCTTCAAAAAATTAATTATAATAATAAAATATATAATATTTATAATAAATATTATACAAATTAAGTATATAAAAACCGGCTTCGCTTAAAAAACTCATGTAAATATACAAAAATCTGAAATATTTACAATATTTTATTAAATAAAATTAGGGTAAAATCAAATTTTTTACCGCAAGAGAAGCTTTTTGCCTCTCAAAATCTCAAACTTGCCGTCTGAATATAAAAAAGAAGCTGCCCCTTGCGAGACAGCCTCATTCTATTACAAAAATCATTTAAGATATTTTTCCAAGGCTTTGACCAAAGCATCGCCCCGCAAATTTCGCTCAACAATCTTACCCTGCGGATCCAGCAGGAAGTTAGCAGGAATAGCAGAAATGGCGTATAATACACCGGCTTCATTTTTCCAACCTTGCAAATCGGAAACTTGTGTCCATTCCAATTGATCTTTTTCTACAGCTTGCAGCCATTTTTCGCGATCACCCGGATTATCGAATGACACACCCAGAATAGTGAATCCTTTATCTTTGTATTTATGATAAGCTTGTACCACATTCGGATTCTCTTGGCGACAAGGCCCACACCATGATGCCCAAAAGTCGATCAACAGATATTTACCTCTGAAATCGGAAAGTTTAACCGCTTTGCCGTCCGGATCATTTTGCGTGAAATCAGGCGCGATGGCGCCCACCGATGTTGTCGCCCACTTGTCTATAAGTGTTTGCGTTTCTTGCCCCCGTTTGGAAGCGCGAAGTTTTGCAGAATACAAGTCGAACACTTCTTGTGCTTCTTTAGCATCCGGAAAATAGCCGACTATTGTCCTGTATAGGCCATCCAAAGCATAATAAGCATCGGGGCTTGCTTTAATAAAATCAATAGCGGCTGTTTTTGTCTGCGCTGACAACGCTTTATTCTCCGCTTCTATTTTATCTTTGTTCGCTTGATCTTTCCGTTCCTCATTCGTTAGTTTGCCCCACCAATCATAAAGTTCCGATCGCTTTGCATTGATCGGTTTCGTTATTTCCGACCATTTTTTTGCATCGGCGTTAATAACCGAGCCTGCAATGCTTGCGTTTTTAACAGAATCCGCACTGGTAATGGTGATGATTCCCTGTTCTACATAGAGCGTCAGTCTATCTTTTACATTCCTTGAATACACGGCGCCTGCTTCGTAATTAATCGCGATGATCGCTTTAAAAGGATCTTCGGCTACGCCTTTAAACTCAAATTTGTTGTCTTTTACAGCCACCGAGTCAATTACTTCTCCGGTTGATGGAGACACAAGATATGCCCTAACAGCTTTGAAATTACCTAATTTACCTTTCAGCGTATAGGTATTATCCGCTGCCATCACATTCAGATTACAGCCAATCAGCACTATGATAGCTAATACTTTTACAAAATTTTTTCTTGTCATTTTTATGTCTATTTAAATTATTCAGGTTTTAATACATACGGTTTCAAATCCGGAGTCAGCCCCCATTCCGGGTTCAATGAAATAACCGGATTATCTATCGGCAATGTAAAATATGTATCATTTATAGGAGCGGTATATGTTTTATTGCCTATCTTATGGATTACTTCGGTTTTACTCCATGGTTTACCGCTGTCATAAACGTATCGCTTGATGTCCAGTGCGCGTTGAAATGATTCAAATGGTTGTTCCTTGCGACGTTCCTTGATAATTTCATACAGCACTTCATCTGTGCTCAAAGAGGAACCATTTGCCAAATCGGAAGGTGCGGAATTACTATAACGATACTTGCGCAATGTATTCAAATCGGCTAATGCCGCCGTTTTATTGTTTGTCCGCGCGTATGCTTCCGCCCGCATCAACAGCAAATCAGGATAGGTCAAGCCTTCGTTGTAAAGCAGTTTACTACCTCTGTAATTATAGCGTTGGATACCATCGCCTCCTTTATCAACAGATCCTCCGGCGCCCTCGGCTTTCAATAAAAACAGCTTGAATCTCAAATCCGAACCGGCATCGAATATTGACAAGTAGTCATTTGATGGGTAAAGGCTTGTTCCTGCCGGTGAGATGCGATAAAGAAGATTTTCGCGGTTATTGGGCAGTCTGAAATTGACATCACCGCCTTTGTGACGCAATGACCAATTGACAGCAGAGTCCGCACCTGCCACAACAGCGGCATTTGTTTTGATATATTCAAAATCATTGTAATCATAAATCAATTTGTCAACGTCACCTCCTTGTTGTTGCAAGGCAAGTTTCCACGCGTCATCGGCGAATTTAAGCATTTGAGGCCAATCCCGCTTGTACATATACGTTTGCGCATAAATTGCTAAAGTAGCCACTTTTCCAGCGCGTACCGGAGTACCCACAAAATCAGGAACATCAACAACGGCTTCTTTCAAATCCTGTAAAATAAGATCAAACAACTCACTAACAGTAGATAGCTGCGGATTTGGAGCAAGTGGAGATTCGTTTGTGCGATAAGGAATCACCTTTTTATCATTTGCACCATCCGGGTTATACGCAGGCCCGTAAACCAACCCGCCTTGCAGATAAATCCAGGCTCTTGCCGCCTTTGCCTGTGCAATCACCTCTTTCGCATAATCACTGCCACTTTCCGCGGCCGGAAGATTTTGAATCCCTGCGATTGTATTGTTAAACAAACCGGCAGAGCGATAAATTCCCCAATTCCAAAAATAATGCGTGGTTACCGGGTTTGAATAAGGCACCGCGAAAATATAGGCATGATACCTGTCAATGTTCGGATGCGTGGCATAATACGTATTTTCCGCCTGATATGGGCTTATTGTGATATTATCTCCGAGCAGAGCGTAAAAACAGCCGCGATTGTTGTCAAGAAATTGAAAATCAATTGTATTGACATTGTTTAGAAGATTATCCAATTCCGCGACTTTGGTAGGTATTAGTTTGCCTACCGGTTCCACATCAAGAAAATCGTTACATGAGGCAAATAATATCGCCAAAGTAAGTATAATCCCGTTTTTTATAATATTTGTCTTCATTATGATTATATTTAGAATGAAATTTGCAAACCAATGTAAAATTCCTTAGGTAAAGGCAATTGCGAATAAGCTTGATCGGTGGCTGCACCTGTGCTGCCGGTAGTGTTGAATTCGAAACTTTCAGGGTCAATATCCGTACCTTTCGCCGTTATTGTCAGTAAATTCTTTGCTTGTAACCTGAGTTCCGTATAAGCAACGCTCATTTTTCGCATCTGCTTTGTGGAACAAGAACTTTAGCCCAATGCAAATAGGACAAAGTTTTTGCTATAAAATTAGGAGCAGGATGATTAGCAGAATAAC